>NZVP01000035.1 GCA_002697405.1 Flammeovirgaceae bacterium | reverse complement strand
TGTCGGTGAAGATTTATTTACAATTGATTGCGTAGTACCTGATACAAGACCAGTTTGGTATGATAATCCATACACAAACGCTTATGGTGTAACTACAACTTGGCCTTTCTGTGCTGGAAGTAATTTAACTACTGTTGATGCTTCTAATGCTAAAGGTTATTGGGGTAGAGACCATGGTAATAATGATGGTACTCCTCCAGATGGTAGAAAGAGAACTCATAGAGGTGCTTATCCTGCTGCTGGATTATATGATGATGGAAATGCTGCTACAGGAGTATTTGGTAGTGGTGTTGGTCATACACAGAATGGTGGTGTTGACGGTGGTGGAGGAGACGGACACGCTCCTATGCTAATGTCTGCTAATGTGTACTTCATGAGAGCTGAAGCTGCTCTTGATGGATTATCTAGTGAAAATGCTAGAGATATGTTAGAAACTGCTATTAGAACTTCAATTAGTTCTGTTATGTCTTACTCTGCAGGTTGGGGTCCAGTTGGTGACTTCAATGGTGACGGAGTTGGAGGCGTTCCAGAAACTAGAAGTATTGATGCTTATGTCAATTATGTAATGAATGCGTATGATGCTGCATCTGATAATGAAGCTAAAATGAATATTCTCGTAAAAGAGCATAGACTTGCTTCATTCTCGAACGGTATCGAATTGTACAATGCGATGAGAAGAACTGGTCATCCTACTGAGATGCAGGGTCCTATGAAGACTCCTGATGCTGGTACTTTTCCAAGGTTATTCCCATATCCTTCTGATTTCTCTAACTTGAACAAAAATGCTCCTGTTAGAACTGATTTAGGAGAGAAAATTTTCTGGGATAGAGCTGGTGCATTAAACTAAATTTAAATTATAATTATTATGAAAAATTTAAAAAAGTTATTTGTAGCATTCATAGCAATGGTAACTACTATATCATGTGGAGACCCTGAATTACCGGTTGAACTTTTTCCAGAAATGCAATATGGTGCATACGCTAGAAAAATGTCTCAAGAAGGTAAATTCAATTTCTATGATATAGCGGGTTCTTCTGTTGACATGCATGTAGAATATTATGATGAAGCTCAGGGAGCGAATATCGCTGAGTTTGATATTGATGTAGAATATGTAGACGTTGTTGGAGGTGGTGCAGGTAGTATTGCTAGAACTAATTTCAGAACTATATCTGCTTCTGAATTCCAAGTGAATTCTGATGGATATTTAAGTAATGATATTAGTCTTGGCTTCACAGCTACTTTAGCTGCTGTCGGCGCGACTGAAAGTGATATCACTGGTGGTAACTATTTTAGATATTGGTTTACAATAACTAAAACTGATGGTACTGTCTATGATTATAACAATACTGGTCCTAACATGCAGTCTTCTAATGCATTCGGTGCATTATTTAGATTAAATGTATCTATCGTATGTCCTTCTTCTTTAGAAGGTACATTCGACGGTGAAACTGTTGGATGGTGTGGTCTGACTGGCCCTAAGAAGCAATTCGAATGGGTTAAGTCTGGTGCTGAGAATTTATACGCCGTAGTTGGTGGTGACTTCTCTTATGGTGCTTATTTAGGCTGCTACGGAGGTTGGACAGGTGTTCCTGCTGGAAATTTAAAAGTGCAGGATGCATGTGGTATTCTTTCTCCAACTGGTGCTTCACAGTGGTCAGAAGTTTACGAGTTTAATGATGTTAGTATGGCTAATGGCAATGCTGATTTAATTATTGACTGGGTAAATGACTACGGTGAGTCTGGTGTTTCCACCTTGAACAATTGGTCTGGTGGTAACTGGCCTGACTTGAACTAACTAGGTCTCATATTTTATTATATGAATTAAAGGTAACGGCGTAAGTCGTTACCTTTTTTTTTATTTATTTTTAGGGGAATGAAAAAATACATTTTATTTTTTGTTCTTCAGCTCACCTCTATTTCTATATATCCTCAGTTATTTTTTAATGAGGTATCTTCATCTTTTGATTTTAATCATTCCTATTTTCAGGGTGTTTCTGGTGCAGGATTAAGTTTTGCAGATTTTAATAATGATGGTTTAGATGACATATCAATACCTACTAATAATGATAACTCATTAATTTTTTTCCAGAATAATGGCACTAAATTAATACCTCAAAATTTTAATATTGATTTTCCAGGTCAGATTAAGCAAGTTTTATGGATAGATTACGATAATGATAATGATAAGGACCTTCACGTAACATCCTTCCAGGGAAAGAATAAACTATATAATAACAATGGTTATTTCTATTTTACTGATGTTACATCAGCACTAAATCTTCCTGATTCTATATCAAATTCTTTTGGAGCATCGTGGGCAGATATTAATAATGATGGGTATTTAGACTTACTTCAAACTTATAGATCTAATGATAGTTTGGTAAATACAATCAAAGTATTCTTAAGTGATAGTGCTCTCTCTTTTAATGAAATCACAGCTTCAGCAAATATTACTGAGCCTGGTAAACTACCTTTTTGCGTTTCATTTATTGATATTGATAACAATAATATTTTAGATTTATATATAGCTAATGACAAGTCATCAGGAAATTCTCTTTATTATAATAATGGTGATTTAACATTTACCAATATAAGTTCGTCTTCAAATACTGGATTACAAATGGATGCTATGTCTGTAACTCCTGGTGATTTTAATAATGATACTTATTTTGACATATACTCTACCAACCTTGAGGATGGTAATAAATTTTTTATAAATAATAAAGACTTATCATTTACTGAAAATGCTGATAATATTGGGATATCATTTAATGGACAAGCCTGGGGAGCACAATTTGAAGATTTTGATTTAGATGGATTTGAGGATTTATATGTTAGTGGTGCACTCGTTGGTTCAGAAGTTCCATCAAGTGCTTATTATTCGAATATATTTGGTAAATACTTTGAAGAAAATAACTCTATAGGTTTAAATAGTGATACCGTAGCAAGTTATGGTAACGCAATAGGTGATATTGATAATAATGGTATTCCTGATATTGCAGTATTAAATATGTATCCTCATAAATCATTTATTTTTAAGAATACATATTCTGGAAATAATAATTGGCTTAAGGTTAAACTCATTGGTCATAATTCTAATAGAGATGCATATGGAACTCGATTAGTACTATACTCAGGTGATCTTATATTATCTAGGGCTAAATTTTCATCTGAAGGATATTTATCGCAGAATTCTGATAATATATTTTTTGGTTTAGGAGAAAATAATCAAGTTGATTCAGTATATGTCTATTGGTCTTCAGGATTAATTGATAAATTATACGATTTAGAAGTAAATAGAACATATAAAATTAATGAAGCATCTACATCTGATACTCCTCAGATTTTTTCTGATAATTTATCCTTATGTCAAGGGAGCTCAATTACTCTAGAGACAGGTTTTTATGATAGATATTTATGGTCTAATGGGGATACTACTCAGCAAATTGAAGTATATGATGAGGGTAGTTATTTTGTTAGAGTATACGATGAGTCTGACAATGAATTTTTATCAGATACTATTGAAATTAATGAAATAAAACCATCAGAATTTGAAATAATAATAAAAAATATCACTTCTGATCATTCTAGTTCTGTTAATATAACTGGTTTAGATACAGCCAAAGAATTTTATGTTTCTTTAGATGACGGAGATTTCATAAGAAACAAATTTTATATATCAAATATAAGCTCAGGTAATCATTTTATAACTATTAGAGATGATAATGGATGTGAAGTTTCAAAATCATTTGAAATATTAAACTTAGTTAAGGGAGAAAATAATCCTGAATTTTTTTCACAGAGTATTGCCCGTAAATGGATGGAGGTACTTCTTCAAGCAATTAGAAATGATTTAGCAAGACCTCCAGTTCACGCTAGGAATCTTTTTCATCTATCATCTATGATGTATGATGCTTTTGTAATAACAGAAAAAATTAAAGAGAATAGAGAGCTATCCCCTTATCTTCTAAATAAAACTATTAATGGAAACTCTTTTTTATTTGAATTTCCACCAAACTTTCAAGACAATGAATATATTGAAAAAATTATTTCTTATTCATCCTATAATTTTATTAGACATCGATTTAAAAACTCTTTGGGTGTTGCTGATACATATAAAATAGTTGACTCTTTAATGATTACTTTAGACTATGATATAAATTATTCTAAACTGGACTATTTATCTGGTGACCCAAAATCAATAGGTAATTATTTAAATGAGTTATATAAGGAATATGGTTATATGGATAACTCAAATGAAATTAATGATTACTCCAGTAATTATTATGAACCTATTAATCCCCCTTTAGATTTAAGTAAAAGTGGAAATCCTGATATTATTGATCCTAATAGATGGCAGCCCTTACAAATTTTGAATTTTATTGATCAATCTGGAAACCCAATAGAAGGAATTCCTGAATTTATATCTCCAGAATGGGGAAATGTTTTACCATTCTCATTAAAAGAAAGTGATTTAACTATTAAAATTAGAGATGATGATATATATAAAATATACCATGATCCTGGAATCCCTCCATTGCTTGATACACTAAATCAAGGAGTTATGGATTCATTATTTAAAAATTCTTTTTATATGGTGTCAGTTTGGGGCTCTCATTTAGATAGATCTGACGGAATATTATGGGATATATCTCCTAATTCAATAGGTAACGTTGCATCACTTCCTGAAGATTTTGAAGATTTTGAAGATTTATATAATTATTTTGATGGTGGTGATGTTGGAGAGGGTTATCAGCTTAATCCTATTACTAATGAAAAATATTCTGAACAAATAGTTCCTAGAGGAGATTATACAAGAGTTTTAGCAGAGTTTTGGGCAGATGGACCTGATTCTGAAACCCCTCCTGGACATTGGTTTGTAATTTTAAATGAAGTTAATGACGATGATAAATTAATTAAAAAATTTGAGGGGGAGGGAGAGGAACTTGATGATCTGGAGTGGGATATAAAGTCATATTTTCTAATGGGTGGCGCAATGCATGACGTTGCTATTTCTGCGTGGGGAATAAAAGGTTATTATGATTATATAAGACCTATCTCAGTGATGAGATACCTATCAGAGAAAGGTCAGTCATCTTATCCTGATTCTTTAAATTATAATAAAAATGGGTTTGATTTAATTGATGGATATATTGAATTGGTTGATTCTAATGATCCACTAGTTGGTCAAAATAAAGAAAACTTAGGAAAGATTAAACTTTATACTTGGAAAGGATTTAGTGATAAAAATATTTTAGAGCTAGAAGAAAAAGGATCTGGGTGGATCTTAGCTGAGGAATGGTGGCCATATCAGAGACCAAGTTTTGTCACACCACCTTTTGCTGGCTATGTTTCTGGACATTCTACCTATTCTAGAGCGGCATCTATTATACTTGAAAAAATAACTGGCAGTAAATTTTTTCCAGGAGGAATGGGAGAGTTTGATATTTCTAAAGATAATTTTTTAGTTTTTGAAAATGGACCATCTGTAGATATGAAATTACAGTGGGCAACCTATAAAGATGCAGCAGATCAGTGTTCATTATCTAGAATATGGGGTGGTATACATCCCTTTATAGATGATATTCCAGGAAGAAAAATTGGCACTAAAATAGGAAATCAAGCTTTTGAATATGGAAAATTATTATTTAATGAAATTAATTTAATTTCAGCTTTAGAAAATAATGAAAATAATATTTTAGTATATCCTAATCCCTTANCANACAATAGTTTTTTAACTATTGAGAATGANAGCAATAAAAGAATAAATAAAATAGAAATTATTNATTTTTTAGGAAAAACTGTTTTTCAAATTAAAGACATAAGTTCAAACACTAAAAATCAATTTAATATTNATAAATTACCACTTGGGATATATTTATTGAGAGTCCAATTTGATGANNAATCAACTAAATTGACTAAAATCATAATTTCAAGATGATACATAGATTTTTAATAGNAATTATTATTATAATTTCTTCTTGCAATAAAAAAAATGAATTTAAAAATACATCAATAAATATTCCAAATTATAATCATTCAAAATATCACATTAATTTTGAGACAACCAAACAAAAAAAAGTTCAAATTTCTTATTGGGACGACGAAAATAATAAGCTTTTTTCANGTATAAATANTAGCTCAAAACATGATATAGCACTACCATTTCTAAAACCCTCCACAAAATATTCTTTTAAAATAAATTCAAGTAGTAGTTATTCACCTCTATANACTTTTCAAACTAGAGATTTACCAGATTTTTTTCCTACCCTTGAATTAAAGAAGGATTCATCTTTTTCTTTTGATGGCTACTTATTATTTAAAACCCAAACTAATCCTGGAATTCATTTTATGATTGATGATTTAGGAAATATAGTTTGGTATTCGGTCGCAGACTCGACTTTATCAAGACCTTTTAATTTAGGTAATAATTTTTCTTATCTATCTCAATCAAATAAAAACATATTTCATGAAATCAGATATGATGGAGATACCATTTTTTCTAAAAACACAAAAGAAAACACTCTTCATCATGATATATTAATAAATGACTCAATCTATGTTGCTTTGACATATGAATATATAAATCATAAAGGAAATGGTTTTGATTCTATAATGGGTGATGGAATTGTTGTATATGATAATGAAGGTGATATGATATGGAAATGGAATATTTTTGATCATGTAGATCCACTATCAGAAAAATATATAATTAGAGAAGATTGGAGTCATGCTAATGCAATTGATGTAGATAAAGATGGAAGTTATTTGGTATCATTTAGAAATTTTGATCAAATATGGAAAATTAACTCTAAATCAGGAGATATTATTTGGAGACTGGGAATAAATGGGGATTTTAAATTTGAAGAAGATGATTTTTTTTATCAGCAGCATGCTATTCATAAAATTGATAATGAAAAGTATATGTTATTTGATAATGGATCTTCTGAAAAACGTATGACATCAAGAGCTTTGATTTTTAACATTGATGAAGACGATAAAGAATATAAAATGTCAAAAAGTGTATTTCTTCCAGATAATTTATTTTCTTTTAAACAAGGAAGTGTGTATATGATTGAAAATGATAAGTATTTATTTGCAAGTTCTGTTAATAATAAAACAGTAATAACAAATGAAAACGGAGAAATTTTATGGAACTTATCAAGTGACAAATCATTTTATAGAGTATATTATGTTGATAATAAAAATTTATTTTCTAAAATAAATGAAGATCGCGTGAAAGTTCTTACTTTCCCATTTAATATAATTGATGAGTTATTTTAAATTATTTTTTACTTTTCTGAAAACGGGGACTATCTCATTTGGTGGGTATATGATGCTTATATCTATGATTCAAAGGGAGTTTTCTGGAAGAAAAAAAATATTAAGCAAAAAAAAGATATTAGATGCTATAACTATGGCAAGTTTTCTTCCTGGACCTATGGCAATTAATGTTGCATCTTATATTGGATTTGTAATCAAAGGATGGAAGGGTGCAATAGTATCATTCATTGGTGTTCTTTTACCATCATTTATAATAATGATAATTTTTTCTCACCTTTATCTAAACTCAAGAAATATTCCCGGATTTTCTTCATTTTTTGATGGTATATTACCTGTTGTTGCTGCTGTTATTTTTTCAGTAGGATATTCCTTTTATAAGGATACTAAAGATAAAACCTTCAGTTTACTCCTTATTATTTTAAGTTTTATTTTAACCTCATTAATTAAAGGATATATTTCAATAATTCTTCCTTTAATTATTTGTGGTACTTTAAATTTAATTTATAACGGAGATAAGATTAAAAAAATTACTAATCCTAAAAAAGCATTTATCAGAATTAAAGGAATTATTGTTGCTTCAATTATCCTTTTTATTTTATTAGTTTTTTTAAATAATGCCCCCATTGACACTCCTAATTTTAATTTATCAAAAGTTTTTGCAAATATTTCTTTGACTTTATTTGGAGGAGGTTATGTTTTTATACCATATCTTGATAAAATTNTTGTAGAACAAATTGGATGGTTAACAAAAAGAGAGTTTATTGATTCAATTGCAATGGGTCAAATAACTCCAGGGCCTATACTTATAACTGCTACATTTATTGGATATAAAATTAATGGTATCTCTGGAGCATTCTTTTCTACAATTTCAATTTTTTTACCTTCTTCAGTAGTGATAATTTTCTTTTCAAGAGTTTATTATTTTATTAAAAAAAATAATACCATTAAACTTATAATTAAAGGCTTTAAAATTGGTATAATAGGTTTAATTGCTTATTCTGGTTATATAATTATGTTTAAACAACTGGAATCCTATAATATTGTTAGTATCTCTATATGTATATTTTCTATCATTATTTTAAATAAAACAAAAATTCATCCTTTATTTTTGATTCTTATTTTTGGTCTACTTGGATATTATTTTGAATTTTAAAAAATGCAATTTTTTCAAATAATAGGAACTCAAAGATCGGGTTCAAATTTATTAAGATTAATTTTAAATGAGTTTAGTGAAATTTATGCTCCACATCCCCCTCATTTATTATCTAATTTCTATCCAATAAAGGATAAATATCAAAACGGGGATATGTTAATTAATGATATGATAGATTGGGTAAAAAAAAATCCAGTTAAATGGGATATAGTTCCATCAAAAAAATCTATTGAAAACCTTATTAATGAAAAAAATGTTTTTCAAATTTTTAAAGCAATTTATTCTTATTCAAATCCTAAATTCTGGTGTTGTAAAAGTTTAGACAACTTTAATTTTTATAATAACAATTCTTTTAAGAATCTAGATCCTATTTATATATATATTTATCGNGATGGCAGAGATGTTGCTTCGTCTTTCAAAAAAGCATCAATCGGTGAAAAGCATATATATCATATTGCTAAGAAATGGAATAGGGACCAGAGAAAATGTTTAGAATTAAAACATAGTCTAGATAAATATAATTTTTTTAGTGTTAGGTACGAAGATCTTCTTGAAGACCCAAGACTAATTATTAAAAATTTTTGTAAAAAATATGGAATTATTTACAATGAGAAATTTTTAGATTTCTATAAATCAAAAGAATCAAAAAAAACATCTGATTCTGGTGGCCAGTGGAAAAATTTATCAAAACCACTAATAAAAAATAATATGAATAAGTATAAAAAAGAGTTGACAAAAGAAGAGATATTAATTTTTGAGTCTATTAATAAAATAGAATTATTAAAATTAGGATATAAACTTGAAAATCATGAATCAAAAATAGATTTCACCTATAGCGCAGAAGAAGTAAGGACATTTGACTTAATTAATTCGAAGCTAAAAATAAAAGCAAATAATAATCAAAGTAGTTTTGAGAAGAACTTAATTAAAAAACAGAAAAATATTCTAAAATTTAATTAAACTCTTTTAATTCATATTTTTCTCCGTCTGACTCAAGAAAGAAAGAGTTATTTATCCATTCCCCACAATTAAAATAAATACTATTATCTGAAATTTTTTCTTTATTAACATAATGGCTATGCCCGAAAATAAAAATATCTGTAGGTGATTTATGATTATAATTTACACAATACTGAAATATTCTTTTATCATTAACTTTTGCCTTGCTAGTAATATTCATTTTGGTTTTTGACCCAGACAAAAATTCACCTAGAGGAATTCCAATATCAGGATGAATCCATCTAAATAGAAATTGACAAATTTTATTTTTAAAAATACTTTTCAAAATTTTATAACCCGTGTCTCCTTTTCCAATTCCATCACCATGACCTGCTAATAAAGTTTTACTATTAATTTTAAAGCTTTGAGGATTACTATAAACTTTTATACCAAGTTCTTCGAAATAATTAATGACCCATAAATCATGATTTCCNACAAAGTAATGAAAGTTTATTCCTTCATCAATCATATTTGATATTGAAGCTAAAAATCTTAAATTATTTTTTGGTATTACATTATGATATTCAAACCAAAAATCAAAAAGATCACCCATTAGAAATACTTCTTGAGCATCACTTTTAATTTCATTTAACCATCTGATAATTTTTTTTTCTCTTTCTGATGAGGATTCTTTATTAGGCCTTCCCAAATGAAAGTCTCCTGCAAAATATATTTTTCTATTCTTCTTTAGTTGAAGAGTTATCATCCTTTTCAATATTTATTTCATCTTTTTTTTCTTCTACTTCTTTTTTAGCGTCAAATGGTCTTTTACCAATTAATCTTTCAAGATCATTTTGAAATAAAATTTCTTTCTCTAAAAGTTTATTTGCAATTTTTTCAAGTTGTTCTCTTTTATCTAGAAGTAGTTTTTTAGTTCTATCATAAGCGCTATCTACAATTCTTTTTACTTCTGAATCAATTTTTTCAGCAGTTGAATCTGAATAAGGCTTGGTGAAATTATAATCTGATTGTTTGGAATCATAAAATGATATATTTCCAATATTTTTATTCATACCATAAACGGAAACTATACTATAAGCCATTTTAGTTATTCTTTCAAGATCACTCAATGCACCAGTAGAAATTTTTCCAAAAGTTATATCTTCAGCTGCTCTACCACCTAAAGCCATGCACATTTCATCTAATAGTTGATCTGTTTGGTATAAATATTGTTCTTTTGGTAGATATTGTGCATATCCTAATGCTGCAATACCTCTTGGTACAATACTTACTTTAACTAAAGGATCAGCGTGTTCTAAGAACCAACCTGCTACAGCATGACCAGCTTCATGATAAGCAACAATTTTCTTTTCTTCTGGAGAAATAATTTTATTTTTTTTCTCTAAACCACCAATTACTCTATCAATTGCATCTTGAAAATCAATCATCTCAATAGAGTTTTTATTTTTTCTTGCAGCAATTAGTGCAGATTCGTTACATACATTAGCTATTTCAGCACCAGCAAACCCAGGGGTTTGTGCAGCTAAATTTTTAACATTAACATCCTCATTTAATTTTAGTGGTCTAATATGTACTTTAAAAATTTCTTCTCTTCCTTTAAGGTCAGGTTTATCAATTGAAATTTGTCTATCAAACCTTCCAGGACGTAACAAGGCAGAGTCCAGAACATCGGGTCTGTTAGTTGCAGCTAAAATTATTACACCAGAATCTGTAGAAAAACCATCCATTTCTACGAGTAAAGAATTTAGTGTATTTTCTCTTTCATCATTAGATCCGGGCATTTGACCTCTTCCTCTACTTCTTCCTATGGCATCAATTTCATCAATAAATACTATGCATGGAGCTTTTTCTTTAGCTTTTTTAAACAAATCCCTTACTCTAGCAGCACCGACACCTACAAACATTTCGACAAAATCTGACCCCGATAATGAATAAAATGGAACATTTGCTTCACCTGCAACAGCTTTTGCTAATAAAGTCTTTCCCGTACCAGGTGAACCAACTAGTAGAGCCCCTTTTGGAATTTTACCTCCTAGTTTTGTGAATTTTTTTGGATTTTTTAAAAACTCAACAATTTCTTTTACTTCTTCTTTAGCTTCTTCTAATCCAGCTACATCCCTAAAAGTTAATTTTATNTTACTCTCTTTATCAAAAAGAGAAGCTTTGGATTTACTAATATTAAAAATTTGTCCTCCTGGCCCACCACCAGTTGACATTCTTCTTAATAAAAACCAAAATCCTACTAAAATAAGAATTGTGAATCCCCAGGTTTGTAGGAAAGAATAAATATCTGTTCTACTTTCCGTTAAGTATTCGATTTCATTAGTATTTTCTCTACCTAATGAACTAATTAAATCATCATATCTTTTTTCAAAAGATTCTATGGATGAAACTTCTAATCTATAGTGAGGACCAAAAGTATTATTCAAAAGACTTGAAGCCTCTAATTCATCTTTATATGTTGAATTTAGGAGTGACTCTTCTTTTAATGTTATTTCAATTATTTCTTGATTTTTGATTACCACTAACTTTGATACATCGTGGCTTTTTATCATTTTTTGAAAACGATTATAATCTATNGTTATTGGCTTAGTAGAAAAAAACCCAAATGATAAATATATAAATATCGAAATGAGAAATACAATCCATATTTGATTGTTAAAGTTATTATTATTAATAATTTTTTTATTTGAATTTTTTTTCATTTTTTAGAATTATGTTTTTTTATTATTCCGTCTCCCCATAGTTTTTCTAANTCATATANGNTTCTTTTNTTTNNATCAAAAATATGNGCAACAACATTTACAAAATCAATTANTATCCACTCNCTATTTTCAATACCTTCTTTTTTCCATGGTCTTTCATTAAANTTTTTCAANACATNTTCTTGAATTNCGTCAGCTATTGCATCTACATGGATATTAGAANTTCCTGTAGCTAAAACGAAATAATCAGTGACTGAGTTCTCTATTTTTTTTAAATTAATAATTCTTATATCCTCAGCTTTTTTATCATCCATGCAAGTTGCNATGAACTTGCTGAGTTTATCAGAATTTATTTTTTGATTTATTTTCAATATAAATTGCTATAATTACTTACTTAATTAATGAGCAAAAAAACTGCCAACTTACCATTTATAGACAAAACTAATGTTTATGTGTCAGAATGTCTCTCAACTAATGATTTTTTGACTCAATTAACAAAAAAAAGTAATTTATCTCAAGGCTCATATGTTATAACTGACTNTCAAACTAAGGGAAGAGGTCAAAGAAAAAATAAATGGGAATCTGAAAANGGAAAAAATTTACTTTTCTCCATTTTAATGAAACCTAATTTTTCATTAAGAGATCAGTTTAAACTACATATTATTGTTTCACTTTCAATAAAAAATGCACTCAAAAAAATTGGATTAAAAAAAGTTAAGATTAAGTGGCCTAATGATATATATATCAATGATAAAAAAATATCAGGCATATTAATAGAAAATCAAATTTTTAAAAATATAATTAAACAATCAATAATTGGAATAGGTATTAATATCAATCAAATAAAGTTTCATGACCCTAAAGCAACATCTGTTTTTAATGAAATGAATATAAAATTTGATGTTTCTGATATTTTAAAATTATTAATTAATTCTATAGAAAATGATTTCCAAGATCTTGATAGAGATATGGATGAGTTAATTAATCTTTATAAAAGAGAGCTTTATATGTTTGATAGGATTCAAAACTTCGTATTTAAGAATAAAAAATTAAAAGGTAGAATCATAGATGTTAATAAAGACGGCAGAATTATAATGGATGTTAATAAGAAAAAGGAAAAATATGATTTTGGAGCTTTAAGGTTTATTTAAAATTTCTGAATTAATTAAAATCGGCTAATTTTACAAATGTCAAAATTCATAATTATATCTGCACCATCGGGTTCCGGAAAGTCTACTTTAGCATCTCATTTGCTTTCAAATATCCCATCTTTATCTTTTTCGGTATCATCTACAACTAGGGAAAAAAGAAAAAATGAGATTCATGGAAAAAATTATTACTTTATTTCTAGTAAAAACTTTAAAGAAAATATAAATAAAGAAAATTTTGTAGAATGGGAACAAGTTTATAATGATGATTATAAAGGAACTTTGAAAAGTGAGGTTGAAAGATTAGTCTCACAAGGAAAAAACATAATTTTTGATGTTGATGTAGTAGGAGGTATAAATCTTAAAAAATATTTTGGTGATGATTCACTGTCAATTTTCATTGAAGTTCCCTCACTTAAAGATTTAGAAGAAAGATTAATGAGAAGGGGTACAGATTTAAAAGAACAAATTGAGGAAAGAATAAATAAAGCAAAAATTGAAATTTCTGAAAAAGAAAAGTTTGATATAATTATAATGAATGATAATATTCAAAAGTCAAAAAAAGATATTTTAGAAAAAGTTACTAAATTCTTAGAAGAATGAATGTTGGTTTATTTTTTGGTTCATTCAACCCAATCCATAATGGTCATATTAATATAGCTCAAGATATTCTTGATTCAGGTGAGGTTGATGAAATATGGATGGTGTTATCTCCAAAAAGCCCTGATAAAAATTTAATTTTAGATGTTTTTTCTAGATATAGTCTTATGCAAATAGCATTAGATAATATGCATAATATAGAAATATCAAAAATTGAATTTGATATGCCTACTCCTAACTATACATATCACACTTTAATTAAATTATCAAAAAAATTTCCCAAGATTCATTTCAAAATAATAATGGGTCAAGATAATTATGATAAAATAAATTCATGGAAGGAATATAAATTTATTATTGATAATTATAAGATTATTATTTATCCAAGAGAAAAAAAGAATCAAAATAATAATTTTAAATTATATGATATTTCATCTTCAGATATAAGAAACAAAATAAGAAAAAATATTAGTATTAAAGGGTTAGTTCCTGAAAGGGTTGAAAAAGAAATTTTGAAAAAGAAATTTTATATTAAATAGTAGTAAGTTCTACTTCTTTAGATTTTATTATTTCATCAATTTTATTGATTTTAGAATCGGTTATTTTTTGAATTTCATTTTCACCGTCTTTAATTGAATCTTCAGATACACCTTCACTAGAAAGTTTTTTAATTAATTCATTAGATTCTTTTCTGACTGATCTTATACTAATCTTCCCTTTTTCTCCTTCAGCTTTGATTTGTTTTACTAATACCATTCTCCTCTCTTCGGTTAGTGGTGGTATATTAATTATTATGTTCTCACCGTCATTCTGTGGGTTTAAACCTAAGTCACTACTGGTTATAGCTTTTTCAATATCTTGTATAATAGTCTTTTCCCATGGTTTTATAAATATTGTTCTACTATCAGGTGTAGTAATTGAAGCAACTTGTAATAATGGAGTAAGTACGCCATAATATTCAACCATTACTCCATCAAGCATACTAGGTGTTGCTTTTCCAGCTCTAATTTTTTTTAATTCTGAAACTAAAAACTGAATAGATTTGTCCATTCTTTCATTAGTATCATCAAGTATCAAGTCTAATTCTTCCATTTTAATAAATTAAGGTTCCTATTTTTTCTCCTTCTACCAGTTTAATCAGATTACCTGGTTTATTCATGTCAAAAACAATTATTGGTAAATTATTTTCTTTACACAAGGTAAAAGCTGTCATATCCATAATGTTTAGATTTTTTTCATATGCCTCACTAAAAGAAAGCTCGGAATATTTTTTAGCTTCTTTTACTTTTTCCGGGTCCGAGTCATAAACTCCATCAACCCTTGTCCCTTTCAAAACAATATCAGCTTCAATTTCTATTGCTCTTAAACTAGCTGTTGAGTCAGTTGTAAAATATGGTTTTCCAAGTCCAGCTCCAAAAATTACAATTCTTCCTTTATCAAGATGTCTTATAGCTCTTCTTCTAATAAACGGTTCACAAACTTGATCAACATTAAAACCTGACATAAGTCTAGTATCGCAACCTAATTTTTCTAAATGACTTTGTAAAGCCATACTATTAATTAGTGTAGCGAGCATACCCATATAATCTCCTTGAACTCTATTTATTCCAGATTCTTCAGCCTCAATACCTCTATATATATTGCCACCCCCAATTACAATAGCAATTTCAATTTTATTATCATGAAGTTTTTTTATCTGATTTGAATACTTTTCTAATAAATTTGAATCAATACCATAATTCTTTTCACCCATCAATGCTTCTCCACTAAGTTTTAATAGTATCCTTTTGTATTTCATTTTTATAATTATAAATCTAAATATTAAAAAGTGATTTTGCTCTTATGAAATAAGTTATTTTTTTTAAAATTTAATTATCATGCAAAAATTTGTAATAAATAAAAAAGAATATAATTTTGCTGACCTTTGAGCTTAATGGGCAATATATTGTAAGTTTTAAGAAGGGGGGATACCAAAGCGGTCAAATGGGGCAGACTGTAAATCTGTTGACTTATGTCTTCGCAGGTTCGAATCCTGCTCCCCCCACTTAATAATATAATAATAAGCGGGCGTAGCTCAGTTGGTAGAGCGACAGCCTTCCAAGCTGTAGGTCGAGGGTTCGAATCTCTTCGCCCGCTCACATGCCGATGTAGCTCAGAGGTAGAGCACTTCCTTGGTAAGGAAGAGGTCACGGGTTCAATTCCCGTCATCGGCTCGAAAAAAAAATAAATAATTGAAATATTATTTAATTAAGTTAAATTTGAGTTAAATTTTAAAATTATGGCAAAAGAAACCTTTGATAGATCGAAACCCCATGTGAATATTGGGACAGTAGGTCACGTTGATCATGGTAAAACAACTCTTACTGCTGCTATCACTAAAGTATTAGCTGATAAAGGATTAGCAGAAAAAAGAGATTTTGAACAAATTGATAATGCTCCAGAAGAAAAAGAAAGGGGTATTACTATAAATACAGCACATGTTGAATATCAAACTGATAATAGACATTATGCTCACGTAGATTGTCCTGGTCACGCAGATTATGTAAAGAATATGGTAACGGGTGCAGCACAAATGGATGGTGCTATACTTGTAGTTGCTGGAACTGATGGGCCTATGCCTCAAACAAGAGAGCATATCCTTCTTGCAAGACAGGTTGGTGTACCTGCACTAGTTGTATTTATTAACAAAGTTGATTTAGTAGATGATGCTGAATTACTTGAGTTAGTTGAAATGGAAATTAGAGAACTTCTTAATTTCTATAAATTTCCAGGAGATGATATTCCTGTTGTCCAAGGTTCCGCTTTAGGAGCTCTGGAAGGTAAAGCAGAGTGGGTTGAAAAAATTATGGAACTGATGAGTCAAGTTGATTCTTATATCCCTGAA
>NZVP01000034.1 GCA_002697405.1 Flammeovirgaceae bacterium | reverse complement strand
TAAAAATGTTCATAATTCAACTGGATTTGCTAGACAAAAAACAAGCAGTAGAGAATTACCAAAAAATTGTGAAAGTCTTTATCTTGAAGCTTTAAAATATTATAATAAATTAAAAATTAATTCAATTAGCGTCTAATGTTACAAGAGTATAACCCAAAAAACGAAAATATTTTTATTCATGTGGATGGAAAGTTGCTTCCAAGAAAAGAAGCAAAAGTTTCAGTTTTCGATAGTATCGTTCAAAATGGAGATGGTGTATGGGAAGGTCTAAGAGTATATCCAGATGGAATTGTTTGTTATGATAAGCACTTAACAAGGTTGCAAGAAGGGGCTCATGCCCTTGGTTATGAAGGCGTTCCATCAAAAGAAGAAATTAAAAAAGCAATAAAAGAGACTTTGGAAGCAAATGGAATGAATGACGATACACATATTAGACTTACTTTAACAAGAGGAGAGAAAGTAACTTCAGGTATGGACTCACGACTTAATCAAAGTGGATGTTGCTTAATTGTACTCGCTGAATGGAAAAAGAAAGTCTATGATTTTTCAAAAGGCATTAGAGCAATAAGCTCTTCAATACGAAGAAGTATTCCAGCTTTTTTAGACTCAAAAATTCATCATAATAATATGCTTAGTCTAGTTATTGCTAAGATGCATGCTAATATAGCAGGATATGATGCTGCTGTAATGTTAGATGAACGTGGTTTTGTTGCTGAACTTAATGATACAAATTTATTTATGCTTAAAAACAATAAGGTATATACCCCTTTTCCTCATGCTTGTCTTCCTGGTATTACTAGAGGAACTTTTATGGAGCTACTCAAAGAAAATAGTATCGATATCGAGGAGAGAGATTTAACATTAGTTGAATTTATAAATGCAGATTTGGTTTTTGCTACTGGGACGAATGGTGAAATTACGCCTGTAACAGAAATGGAAGGCAGAGAAATAAGATGTGATCATGATTTTTTAGAAAAAATAAAAAATCTTTTTGAGGCTAAGCTCCCTTCTCTTTGTGAACCTCTGTAGTTTTATTATAGTGATCCCAAAGAACTATTCCTAATGAGACCGTAATATTAAAAGAATGTTTAGTCCCAAATTGTGGGATTTCAATAGCAAGGTCCGCGCACTTTAAAGATTCTTCTGATACCCCAAAAACTTCATTACCAAATACGAAAGCAAATTTTTCATCAGACTTAGGATTAAAATATTTAAGATCAATGCTTTCATTTGTCTGTTCAACAAGAGCTATTTTCCATCCATTGTCTTTTAATTCCTTTTCAATTTTTGATATTGAAGATACATACTCCCATTCTATAGATTCTGTAGCGCCAAGAGCTGTTCTATCTATATCTTTATTTGGGGGGGACCCAGTTATTCCGACAAGATAAATTTTTTTGATAAGAAAAGCGTCAGACGTCCTAAAACAAGATCCTACATTATTTAAGCTTCTTAAATTATCTAGAATAACAATAACCTCTCTCTTCTTCTTTTTTTTGAATTGACTAATTTCAATTCTTTTTAAATCTTCAATTTTAGTTTTTTTCAATNGCTTGTTTTTCTNTATTGACTTGACAATCTAAGAACAAATTATTTTATTTGAAAAAAATATAATTATGAAAAAAANATTATCCCTTNTTTGTTTATTATTAATAGCCTTTAGCTGTACTGATAGCGACTCAGTTAATACCGAATCTGAAATTATTCCAGATAGAAATGTATATGTTGCTGGATATATTACAGATGCTTCAGGAAATAGTACTGCTTGTTACTGGCTAAATGGAAAAAGAGTAGACCTTGGTCCAGGTCAGCTTGAAGATATTGTTGTGAGTGATGGNAAAGTATATGCTGTAGGTTGGACTTTTGGTGCATCTGCCTCTTACTGGATTGACAATGAATCATTTGATTTAGAGGGAAGTGGTGCAGAGGCTTATTCTATTGCGGTTCATNATGGAGACGTGTATACTGCTGGTAGAGANGATGGAGCGTGTTACTGGAAAAATACAACAAAAAATAAATTATCAGGTGGAGATTCATCAGGATATGGTATAGCAATCAAAGATAATGGTGATGTATTTATTGGAGGTTANTATATGAATAATCATCATTACATTATTCCTGCTAGATGGAAAAATGGAAACAGAACTAACTTAAGTAGACCCTCAGGAGGAGATGGTGAAGTTCAAGATGTAAAAATTTATAATGGCACACCATATTTCTTTGGNATGAGTATGGCACCTAACAGTATGCTTGGATATCTACCTAAAGCATCNTATTGGCAGGGAAATTCAAGAAATGATATGCCTAATGGAGGGGGATGGCAAAAAGGTATTTATGGCGGTGAAAGNTATGGTGGTTTTGTGGACGGAACTGGTGTTTATGTTGCCGGTAAGATAGACTGGATTGGTGAGGTTGATGAAGATGGTAATGATATCCCTGAAACTGGAGGGACATATGCACACTATTGGCATAATGGAACAAAAGTTGATCTTTTAGGCGGAGTATTTAATGATATGTGGGTAAGTACAGCATATGATGTTGCTGCCACTGATGGATATGTTATAGTTGCAGGCGATGTAGCAACAGCAAATCAAACTCAAGTTCCTGCAATCTGGGTAAATGATGCTTTGACAAAGTTAGAAGGAGATAATANTCATGGCGTAGCAAAAGCAATATTTATAGAATAATAANTAGTTTCTTTTAATTAAAGACATTCCACTTCTTCTACCTTCATTTTCTAATAGGATAAAGTANAGACCATTACTTAGNTGAGTTCCATCATACCTAAATTCATGTACACCATGTTTAAGTTTTTTGTTNACAANCTCTTTTATATCTCTTCCGCTAGAATCAACAATTTTTAANAGAGTNTCTCCACGTTTAATGTCAATTTTTATATTCAAATTATTCTGAAANGGATTAGGGTATGCNTCTATTCTTTTAGACATTGGNTGTGGTTCTTCTGTGCTGGTTCTGGTTCCAACAAGAATTGGAATATATTTAAAGTCCTCATACAAAATGGATCTTATGGTAGTCTCTTCAGTACCAAACCAATCCATGAGNATGGATCCATAAACCGATCTAAAATCATGTTCGTATTCTATATTGTCTATATATTCTANAGAAGGNAAAGATCCTATAGGGTTAGGNTTAACAAAGGGGCTCATAAAAAACATTGGAGCAGCTTCCCCATGATCTGTTCCATAAGACTTATTTTGGAAAACTCTTCTTCCAAATTCAGAGTATGTCATGGTTAATACTCTTTCTTCAAGACCTCTATCAATAACATCTTGTTGAAATGCATAAACTGATTCTGAAAGTTCTTCCATTAATTGAGCGTGTCTTCCTGTTTCCGGGCTACCAGATTCCACCTGATTATCATGAGTATCAAACCCACCAAGTCTNACTACAAATACTTTTGATTTTAAACCTCCCGCTATCAGTTGAGCAACAATTTTTAATTGTTGAGCTAAATAAAGTTCGGGATATTCTATTTTAGAGTCACCACCATAATTAGCAGCTTCTTCTAATCTATCAAAATAATCGTTAGTTAATTTTGAGGCTGTTCTTATATANTGTAATTCATGTCCGTAAGGTGTATNAGGAACCTCTCCGTCTCCCTCTTTAATATCTACAAAAGAATTAAGGTTTTTTATAGCCATTCCCATATTTACAATNGGTCCTTGGCATGTGTTTGATGCNGTTCTTCCAATGGTAAGAGCTAGTGGATCTGGGAATTCATTATTTGGATATCCTTCTGGATAAGANGGNTGATCATTACTTAGGTATCTTCCAAACCAACCGCTAAAAACAAATTCTTCTGAAGAAGAAGCCGAGTTCCATATATCAGTNGACCGGAAGTGAGATTTGTTTGGATTTGGATACCCAACATTTCTTACAAATCCTAATTTATCTTCGTTAAATAGGTTTTGAAACTTATCCATTTTTGAATGTAGTCCAGTATTGGAAAGNCCATCTAACTTTAAGATGTTATCTTCAGGTATCATTAGGTCTGGCCTTCTCAATGGTTGGGAGTCTCCACCAGATCCATCTCTCATTAGAATATCATATTGATCTATCGGAATTAAAGTATTTATCCCATCGTTCCCACCATCTAAAAAAACAAGGACTAGACACCTGTCTGAAACAGACCCCGCATTAATTAATGCTGAAAGATTTGATGTTTCAGCCATCACACTTACTGGCATTCCCGATAAAATTAATGGGGTTGTGCCAAGTGGAATAGTTTTTTTTATAAAATCTCTTCTTTTCATTTAACTCAAATAATATTCAGGCATTAAACACATTTCTTTTAAAAGCTCTCTTAACTTTTTATTCAAATCTTCTTTTTTATCTTCTGATGGATCATCAACATATTCATTAAACTCATCCTCCCAGATATTTGGGTTTCCTCCAAGAACTATTTCAGCAAGCTCTTCTTTTACCGAATTTGATAATTCACTAGATACAGGAAATAACCATTTACAGAACTCATCNACAATTAAATTTATGTCNTGGGGCACCTCCATATTTAAAACAAACTCCATAGGATCTGACACTATTCTTAAACCATCACCGAAACCTCTTATTCCGTTATTTGATAAAAAAGAGTTAATTTGACTTGTTCTCATAGGAAGAGTTACCGAAGATATCCAGTATTCATGATAAAGAGGTCCCTGATAAAAAGCAGGCCATCCAGCTACATTGGGGCTGTCTATAATGCTTTGTCCTTGATCACTTACATTGGAGTGTTTNNCTCTCCAAAACAAATATTTATTTCTATAATTGAATTCATCATAATCTGANAAAGGTAATTGTCTAATTANACCTAAACTAAAATCAATGGGGCTTTTAATTCTTGCCCCTAATGTATGGCTCTCGAAGAAATGAGCACTTTTAAATAAAGCTTCAAGAACAGGTTTGATTTCATAGTTATTATCTCTAAATATTTTAGCCAATGGAAGAATTATTTTATCTCTTACCTCATCATCAATNACATAATACACAAACCATCTGTAAATTTTTTCACATATATATTCTGAGACTCTGTCGCTTTCAAAAATTAAGTTTATTAAATCTTCATGTTCTTTNTCACCGTTNTTNGGGATATCCTTATTAGAAAACTTTGCTGAAAAAGTTTTTGTAGTTGTATCGTGTCTGTCTGGATTGAAATATTGTCTTCCTCTACCAATGGAGTTTTGTCTTACTTGCCATCCGGTAAGAATTTTTGATGCTTCAATAATATCACTTTCTGTATAATANGTATAGCTATCATCACCATCAATAGGCCCCTTTCCCACTGTAAAAAGTTCAAAAAGTTCTCTAGCATAATTTTCATTTGGTGCTTCTTTTACATTATAAATTCCGCTAAGATATACTAACATCATAGCATCTACATTAACCTGCTTAACTAGATCTTTAAAGTTTCCCAAAAAATTATTTCTGAACCTATCGTGCATCCAGTATACATACCTTGCATCGTTTACTACTGCAGCTTCTGTAGCAAAATGATTTTGCCAAAACAAAACCATGTTTTCCCTAATAGAAATAGGNGATTTTTTATCAAGAATTAAAGATACTCTCCAGGCTTTATATGAATTTTCTCTTTTAGAATCATTTCTTTTTCTCTCAGCATTTATCCAAGTTTCTCCAAGGGGAGTCTCTGGATCTTCTTCATCTAAAAAGTTAAGAGGAGGATCAAATGATTTAGGAGAATCATCAAGGATTTTACTTAATGTTTTTTCGAATCCGTCACTTACTGATTCTTTAATTTCATTATATGTAGGTCCTATAGTAGTCCTTCTAAGTAGATGAGCTGCTTTTTCAAAATCCCATTGAGTTGAAGCCTCTTCTAGCCCTGCTATTTGTTTAGGGAATGATGGTAATTTTTTGTTTGCTCTTGCAAGGACTTTGTCTCTATTCTTTATTGACTTTTTTTTCTCAATTAGATTTGCCATCTTTAAAAGCTTCAATAATTAATATTAAAATTTATTATAATTATTTTTTAAATATTATTTATTGCAAACTATAACAATTAATTTAAAAATAGTGTCTAATAGCTCTAAAAAAGTCAAAGAAACTCCTCTTATGAGGCAGTATAATGAAATCAAAGTAAAGCATCCTGATGCAATGCTTTTATTTAGAGTTGGAGATTTTTATGAGACTTTTGGTGAAGACGCTATCCTTGCTAGTAAAATCTTAGGGATCGTTCTAACAAAAAGAGCCAATGGAGCCGCTGCTCATATTGAGCTTGCGGGTTTTCCACATCACTCATTGGAAACGTACCTCCCTAAATTAGTAAATGCTGGATGTAGAGTCGCAGTCTGCGATCAATTGGAAGACCCAAAAAAAGCAAAGGGTATAGTAAAGAGAGGAATTACTGAACTTGTAACCCCAGGGCTTTCTTTAAATGATACAGTCTTAGACGCTAAAAAAAATAATTTCTTAGCTTCTGTTTTTGTTTCTAAAAATAAATATGGTATTTCTTTTCTTGATATTTCAACAGGAGAGTTTTCATTAACCAACTGTGACTTCGATCAACTTGAAAAGCTAATAAACATTTATGATCCCGCTGAAATACTTTGTTCTAAAAAAGACAAAAGTTTTGTTTTAGATAAGTTCAACGGAAGAAATATTTTTTCATTGGATGAATGGGTATTTAAAATGGGCTATTCTTATGATAAACTAATTTCATTTTTTAATGTCAAGAACCTAAAAGGATACGGTGTAGAAGATGAGAAGGAAGGGATAGTTTCAGCAGGTGCAATTCTTTTTTATTTGGAATTAACCGAGCATAATGACTTATCAAACATCACCTCATTATCTAGAATTGAAGATGATCAGTATATGTGGTTAGATAAGTTCACTGTTAAAAACTTAGAACTTATTTTTCCTTCTACTGAAGAATCAGTTACACTGAAATCTGTTGTTGATCAAACCTTGACTCCGATGGGATCAAGATTAATGAGCAAATGGATTTTGAATCCTCTTCTTGATAAAAAAGAAATAGAATTCCGCCAAGAATTTGTATCATCATTTATTTCAGATGAAAAAGTTAGAGAATATATTGTTGAAACTATGTCAGAGATATCTGACATAGAAAGAATAACTTCTAAAATTGCTCTTAACAGAGCATCACCAAGAGAATTAATTTATCTCAAAAACTCACTACTTTCTGTGGAAGACCTAAAACTTCAGCTCAGGAATAGTGATTTTAAAAATTTTAAGTCTTGGGCAAAAGACCTACCAGAATTAACCACAGTAATAAAAAAGATTGATAAATCTTTAAATGATGATGCCTCTTTATTAACTGGTGGAAAAGTTATAAAGACCGGATATAACAAAGAGCTCGATAAGCTTAGATCAATTTCTGATAGTGGTAAAAATGTTTTATTAAAAATACAAAATGATGAGATCGAAAAAACGGGTATATCATCTCTTAAAATAGCTTATAATAAAGTATTTGGATACTATTTAGAAGTGACTAATGCTCATAAAGACAAAGTGCCATCTAACTGGATCAGAAAACAAACTTTAGTAAATGCTGAAAGATATATTACAGAGGAGCTGAAAGAATATGAGGAGACGATACTAAATGCTGATGAAAAAATTTTAGTAATAGAAAGAGAATTATTTTTTGATCTTATGGAAGATCTCTCTCAAGAGACACCACAACTACAGAAATGTTCTAAATCAATATCTTTTCTAGATTGTGTGTTATCTTTTTCAACTTTAGCCCTCTCCTCTAATCTACATAAACCTATAATATCAAATAATAAGAAAATTGACATAAAAAAGGGACGTCACTTAATTATTGAAAAAACTCTCCCGCCTGATGAGTTATATATACCTAATGACATATTTTTAGATAATAGTTCACAGCAAATAATAATTATAACCGGGCCAAATATGTCTGGTAAGTCAGCAATAATTAGACAAGTTGCTCTCATTGTAATTCTCGCACAAATTGGATCTTTTGTTCCAGCAGAATATAGTACAATTGGAATAGTTGATAAAATTTTTACTAGAGTTGGAGCCTCAGATAATATTTCTAAAGGAGAATCAACGTTTATGGTAGAGATGATGGAAACCTCTAGTATAATGAATAATCTTACTGATAGAAGTCTTGTGCTAATGGATGAAATAGGTAGAGGCACAAGTACTTATGATGGTATTTCTATAGCGTGGTCTATCGTTGAATATCTTCATAACCAAAAGAATATCCACCCCAAAACATTATTTGCAACACATTATCATGAATTAAACCAATTAGAAGAAAAGCTTGATAGAGTAAAAAATTATAATGTATCCGTTGAAGAAATTAATGATGAAGTTATTTTTTTAAGAAAACTATTGCCAGGTGGCTCTGAGCATAGCTTTGGAATCAATGTCGCTCAATTAGCAGGTATGCCTAATCAAATTTTAATTAGAGCTTATGAAGTGTTAAGAGAACTAGAAAAAAACACACTAAAAAAGACAGTTAAAAAAACTTTAAAAAACGAATCAAAACAACTTAAACTAAAGTACTCTGACCCAGAGTTTGATAAGATTAAAAAAATAATAGAAGAAATTAATATTAATAATATTAACCCAGTTCAGGCTCTTGTAAAGCTTAATGAGATTATTGACCTNNTAAAGTCCTCAAAAAAGTGAATTAGTTTTTTTTTATTTTTTGAATGAAATTTCATTAATAGAATTATAAATTTGCAGACCTAATTGGTAAAAGCGAGAATAGCTCAGTTGGTAGAGCACAACCTTGCCAAGGTTGGGGTCGTGGGTTCGAATCCCATTT
>NZVP01000033.1 GCA_002697405.1 Flammeovirgaceae bacterium | reverse complement strand
CTCAGATGAAATATCATTTTGCTCCTTCAAGTCATCAGAGATATTATATAATTCAATTTTCTTATTTCCCTTCTTAATATCTTTTAAAATTGCTTTATAATCACCCATCCTAGCTGCTTGCTGACCTCCGTAGGAAGGAAATTCCCAATAGATATAATCTCTTTCTAAAGAATTTTTTTTATCAATAAAAATATCAACCAAACTAACTCCATCTGTTGAATAAGTATATAATTCATCTACACCAGACAATTCACTTATTGTGGGAAAAATATCATATGAAATTGATACTTCGTTTATTACTCTTTTATTTTTAATTTTATTAGGCCAAGAAACAATAAAAGGAACTCTTACTCCACCCTCATAAGTATATCCTTTCATTCTCTTAGGATCATTTTGAAATAAGCCAGTACTATTAAAATATTCAAAATCAACACCTCCAGCATATGTAGGACCATTATCACTGGTAATTAATATGATCGTATTATCATAGATATTTAATCTTTTTAACTGATCAACTATCTCACCGACTTGAATATCTATATATTCTATCATAGCAGCATAAGTTGCTCTTGGATACCTAGTTGGAAAATATCCTTTATCACCTAAATAAGGTTCTTCGTTCCCAATTATTTGCCTGTACTTGTCCACTAAATATTGTGGGGCCTGTAAAGGAGCATGAGGTATTGGGCTTGCATAATAAAGAAAGAATGGGTTATCCTTATTATTTTCAATAAATTCCTGTGCTTTAACGTGCATTTTATCAGGAGCATAATCATTTTGATTAAAAACTTTATAATTTTTCTCATCATATGGATCCTCACCTGCTTGAAGTTTTAATCTAGGTGATACGACCTCATTATCCAGTAAATCTCTATTTTCATTTTCCCATAAATGAGGTGGATAAAGATTATGAGCCATTCTTTGACAATTATATCCATAGAAATAATCAAAACCCATTTCTGTTGGAATGGATGTAGAATTTGGTGGACCTAACCCCCACTTCCCAACCATTCCATTACTATATCCTACACCCTTCAAAAGTTTTGGAAATATTAATGCTGATTTACCTATAGGATACTGACCCTCTAAGTTTGGGTCTTCAGACATCTTATGATAATCCCATACATCTCCCCTACTTCCATACTCATGATTACCTCTAATTTTAGTGTGACCACCATGTAAACCAGTAAGTAAAATACTTCGAGAAGGAGCACAAACTGGTGATCCAGAATAAAAATTAGTAAACTTTAAACCATTATTTGCAAGATTATCAATATTCTTTGTTTCAATTATTTTTTGACCATATACTCCCAATTCACCATAACCTAAATCATCATAAAAAAATAAAATAATATTAGGAGTATCATTTTGAGATATGTTGCAAGAGGATAATAATAAAAAAAGAAAAAAAATTGAACTTTTAGTCATAGTTCAATTTAAAAAATTTTTTCTAGAGATTTTTAAGCTCTGATGATAATCTTTGAAGACTTTCCTTTGCATCTCCAAAATACATTTTATTATTTTTCTTAAAAAATAAAGGATTTTGAACACCAGCATATCCTGCTGACATACTTCTCTTCAGAACTACAGTTGATATTGACTCCCATACTTTCAGAATTGGCATACCATACAAAGGACTAGACGAATCATCAATAGCATCTGGATTAACAACATCATTTGCTCCTATTATTACAGCAATATCAGTAGATTTGAATTCTTCGTTAGCTTGATCTAATTCTATTAATTTAGAGTAATCAACATCTGCCTCAGCTAATAATACATTCATATGTCCAGGCATTCTTCCAGCAACTGGATGTATTGCATACTTAACCTCCACATCGTTTGCTTCTAATGATTCCTGAATTTCTTTACATAATTTTTGTGCTTGAGCAACTGCCAAACCATAACCAGGAACGATGATAACTTTATTAGAATAAAATAATTGAACAGCAAAATCAGAATCTGATATTTCTTTAATATCACCTTGTTCCTTATTTTCATTAGAAGGACCACTTGAAGAAAAACCTCCTATTATTACATTTAATAGCGATCTATTCATGGCATTACACATTAATACTGTTAAAATGGTTCCAGCTGCACCAACTAATATTCCACCAAGGAGCATAACTATATTTCCAAAAATTATACCCGTAAGAGCTGCCGTAATTCCAGTAAATGAATTTAAAAGTGAAATAACAACTGGCATGTCTGCTCCACCAATTGGAGCAACAAAAAATATACCATAAACAAATGATAGAAATATTATTAAATATAGATAAGTAACATCTGAGCTTGAGATAAATAAGTATGAACAAACTAGAATCATAAAAATAAAAACGATATTTATTATATGTTGAAAAGGGAGAGTTAATTTTTCTGACCACTTATACCCATCAAGTTTTGCAAAAGCGAGTAAACTTCCTGTAAAAGCAACAGAACCAATAAATAGACTAGATAATAGAACAACCACTACTATAATTTCATATGCATCTGGAAAAATAATCCATTTATTTATCTCTGTAAAAGACAGTAAAACTGCACTTAGTCCTCCTAAACCATTAAAAATTGAAACCATCTGAGGCATTGATGTCATCTCAATTTTTTTCGCTATTATATAACCTAGTATAGCAGAAACTGATAAAGGTGTAATAATCCAAATTAAATTTGATCTAGAGTTTTCTAGAGGCATAATTACTGCTGAAAAAATTGCTATTAACATACCTACAGCTGCAAATTTGTTTCCCTTACTAGCAGAAGCAGGATCACTCTGCAGTCTCAAACCCCAAACCAATAAAAAAGCAGAAAGTAAAAACAAAAACTTTTCCATTATCCCTTCTTCTTTTTATTAAACATCTCAAGCATTCTATTTGTAACAAAAAAACCTCCAAAAACATTAATAGAACCGACAAATAATGCTATACTAGCAAGAATTAGAGTAAAATAATTATCTGTCTCTGTTGTTCTTATTAGAATTATTGCACCTAAAATAACAATTCCACTTATTGCATTTGCTCCAGACATAAGTGGTGTATGAAGAACTGAAGGAACCTTTGAAATTACCTCAAAACCTAATAGAATCGTGAAGAGTAGAAGATAAATTAATATCTCATTATCAATTAAAAAACTTAATATTTCATTCATAATTAAATTTTACAATTTTTTAAAATATCATCATCATCGTGAATAAATTCGTTATCCTTAATGATATAATTAATGAAATTAAAAACATTATTAGAGAAAAGATTACTTGCATCATGAGATAGTTCAGATGCTAGATAAGAATTACCTACAATTTTAATACCATAATAATCTACTATTTTAGAATCTTTTGTCAATTCACAATTTCCACCAGTAGAAGAAGCTAAATCTATTATCACTGTTCCAGAATCCATTTTTTCAACAATATCTTTAGAAATTAAAACTGGTGACTTTGATCCAAATACTTGAGCAGTAGTTATTACAACATCTGCCTGAACTAATCTTTTTGAAACTTCTTCTTTCTGTTTTTCTAAATACTCTTTTGATTGCTTAACAGCATATCCACCAGCAGTTTTATCTTCAACAGCTCCATCTACTTCTATAAATTTTGCACCCAAACTTAAAACTTCTTCCTTTGCAGCTTGTCGTGGATCAGATGCTTCTACTATTGCACCAAGTCTTTTAGCCGTAGCTATAGCCTGTAATCCAGCAACTCCTGCACCTAGAACTACTACTTTCACAGGTTTTATACTCCCTGCAGCGGTTATGGTCATTGGAAATATTTTTGGCAATAATTCTGCAGCCTTTATAATTGCTTTATATCCAGATAATCCTGCCATAGAGGACAATATATCCATGCTCTGAGCTATTGTAGTTCTTGGAATCATTGAAAGATCGTATGCAAGAATTTTATTTTTTTTAATTTCTTTTTTTAATTCTTCTCTATTTGGATCAACACTAAAATTTGATATGAGAACTTTACCCTTATAGTCATTGAGCATACCAAGACTAGAAGAGTTTACACATAAAATAACATTACTATTTTTAATTAATTCTTTTCTTGAATAGAACTTAGCTTTTTTATATTCTGAATCAGAGTATCCAGATAAAATACCGGCATTTTTTTCTATAGAAACTTTATGTCCAAGTGAAATAAATTTTTCTAAAGAAGAAGGAGTTATAGAAACTCTAGGTTCATTATCTTTTAAAAAACCAAATTGCATAAGAATAAAACGTTTAGTTTTTTAATTTGTTCCTCAAAATTGGTGAATTAAATAGATGATAAGTGAAATAAACGAGAAAAAACACTACGAATTCTAAATTAACGAGATAATATGGCCAACCACCAGAAACAAATGGATGATCTACAGCTGGAGGATATTTTAAATACATATAATTAGCATCAATCATAAAATCAATAGGCATAATAATAATCAGGAGTACATTTATAAATATGAATGATTTTAACCAAGAGTATTCAGATAGTCTCATATCCATATAATAATACATATATAAAGGAAGAATAATTATAGAGGTATGACTATAAAAGTATTCAAAATAAAAAAAATTTTTACCTGTATAATTATCAATTAATGGAGTCATTAAAGCATTTAAACCTCCCAAAATCCCTGCATAAAATAAAAATTCAAATAGAAATTGTTTTTTGTCAACAAAAAGAATTACACAAGTTATCAGAGATGATATACCGCATAGATGAAGTGGAAGCCTTTTATTTAAACTCCACGTCCCATCAACAAAATGAAAATAATGGAATAGTATATACATTACTATAAAAAAATAGACAAAAACAATAGCAAATTTCTTCACAAAATCTTTTGAAGAATATTTTCCGATTAATAAACAAGTAATTAAATATACCAAAGACAAAGAATTGGCAATAATCCAATCATTAGACATAAAAGTTATTGAATAATCAATGTCCATGATTACTTATCATTTATAAAATCTTTCATAATAAATACGTGAGGCAATGTAAGACTTGAAATGATTATAAAAACAAATAAAATCAAGTTATCGGTTGTCAAAATATTATTATTAAAATAATAAAGAACTAATCCGAAAACGACTGCAAGTAAAGTGAAAGGCAATGTCTTAAGATAAAATCTGAAAAAACTTTTTTCTTTCATCTCTTGATATTCCATTAATAGCATCGGTAAAGAATGAGAAAAACCAAAAAATATTGAGAATGAGGTTAATATATCAGTATGGTAAAATATTAAATAAAGAATAGAAAGCTCTGCATACAAAGGAACTTTTCTTCTAATATCAAAATATACAACTGACATCATAAGTACAGCCACAGATATTAATAAAAAAAATATATTTTCAAATGATGAGAGGTCTATGGAACTAAAAAAAGTAAAATCAACAAGTATCTCTTGTAACTCAAAAATATTGTTAAGAAAAAGAGATAACAAAATATTAGCACCGATAACAAAATTTAATAACCTATTATCAGTTGAATTATATCCTATAACTTGAGTCTCTCCGAAATGGTAACATGAGACTAATAGGAATATAAAAAGTCCCAAAAAAGGAGAAAACACCCATATTAAAATATTTAAAGCAATTAAAACTAAATAGATAGAAAAGAAACTAAATCTACTGTTAAATCTCCTAGAATTAGGATTTATAAAAGCAATAATATGATCTACAGAACCATGAGGAATTCCAATAGTAAGCATTATCAAAATAAATATAATACTAGAATAAGAATCACCTACATCAAAAAAAATAAGAGATAAAGAGAAAATTAATCCTACAATTTTGGCGGGAAGAATATAATTTTCTGATGAAACCATAGGTTAATATAAAAAAAAAGGTGAGGAAAACCTCACCTTTAATTTTATTGAATATAATTATTTATTTGGCAGCATACCATACAGCCATACCGAATCCAATCTTATTGATTGCATCACCTATATTATAAACAACATCCATGTTAAAAGGAATACCAGCAACTAAACCAGAATACCATCCGTCAGTTCCCATCATATATCCAATAGGATAAATAGCCCATCCAACAAGTACAAATCTCTGTAGCATTTTACCTGCTTCAGGAATTTTTCCACCAGCTTTTGCTAATGCAGCTCCTGTCTCACCAGTTGGTCCGCCGACAAGAGTCAAGCAACCTACTTCGTAAGCCATCCAGAANTANGCTAAACCAGCAATCAGTCCCCAACCTAAATCNGCAGGAAGAACTGGAGCTAATCCAGACTCACCNANATAACCNGTAACTAACATNACNACAGAAGCCAANAANANTTTTCNCATACCTACACCNGTAAGTAGAGCAAACTCTACTACCATAAGAGGTACAGTAAGAATCCAATCTATATATCTAAGCTCAGTAGGNGAACCTAANCCTTCAGCCCACTGGTCTCTCATATAGTANTAATGTACAGCTGCAATACCAGTAATAAGTGCAGCAACAAGCATNGAATCTTTNAATTTCTTGTCNACTTGACCGTGTTGTANTAAAAAGAACACAGTAGCAGCTAACATAGAAACAGATCCTATGAAGAAAGTGAAACCAGTAAAATCTCCTGGTGCCAAACTTGCTCCTAAAATAAAATTTAACGTATTCATATTATTTTGTTTGGTTAATAATATTATTAATATGCTTAAAAAGCATTAACTAATATACGGAGAATTTATTAAAAAGTTTAATTTGTAATATTTTGATTAATAATAATTCATCGAAATAATATTAGCTATTCTACTTGTTTGACATAATATAATTTGCAGTATAAGCTGATGTTAAAGATATTATAATCATGATAGACCCAATTAATAATTTATTATAAATAAAGTAACCCATTCCAAATAATCCAAAATAAACAGTTATAATACCTAAAAACATTAACAATAAGTCTTTCATGGAAGAATCTTCATTATTTCTAGTTTTTTTAATATTATTTGATTTTAAAAACCCATCCCACCCAATACCATAAGGTTTAATTCTATTATAAAACTCTAGCAAAATTCTATTGTCAGATGGCTTTGTTAGTAAAGTGACTAATATCCATGATGANGTTGTAATAAAAATACTCCATAATAACTTTTCGTAAGATGCTAATTCAATTCCAGTAAGATCAGAATGAAACCACTGAAAATAAATTGCTAACAAAAATGATACAGCCATTCCTGTTATTTCACTGTAAGCATTTACTCTCCACCAAAACCATCTCAAAAGAAAAATTGAACCTGTTCCAGCACCTATTTGAAGTAAAATCTGGAAAGCTCCAAGAGCATCTGATAAATTTAGAGCAAAAAAACCTGCAATAATCATTAAAAATATTGTAGATATTCTTCCTACTAATACAATTTGTTTTTCAGATGCTTTTTTATTAATAAATCGTTTATAAAAATCGAGTGAAATATAAGAAGCACCCCAATTTAAATGACTTGATATAGTACTCATAAATGCAGCAATCAGAGATGCTAGAACTAAACCTAATAAACCACTAGGTAAGAGATATAACATTGCAGGATATGCAATGTCATTACCAATAATAGATTCATCAACTAAAGGAAAAGCTGATGATATATCAGTTAATGTTGGATAAATTATCAAAGATGATAAAGCAATAAGAATCCATGGCCAAGGCCTTAAAGCATAATGAGCGACATTAAATAAAAGAGTTGAATATATAGCATTTTTTTCGTCTTTAGCTGATAGCATTCTTTGAGCAATATAACCCCCTCCACCTGGTTCTGCACCAGGATACCATACTGCCCACCACTGAACAGCAATTGGTATAATTAAAATTGTTAAAAATGTTTCTTTATCACTTAATTCAGGAAAAAAAGCTAATTTATCAATGACTAAAGGATTATTGATTAAACTTTGCAATCCACCGATATCATTTAAATTTAGTATGTATATACATGCCCAAATTGAACCTACCATTGCCAAAACAAATTGAATCAAATCAGTGATGACAACACTTCTTAACCCACCTAAAGAACTGTAAAATACAGTTATTACTGACGAGTAAAAAACGCACTCAAAAGGTGAAAGATTTAATAATATACCCCCTATTTTTATACCAGCTAAACAAACAGATGCCATAATCATAACATTGAAAAAAACACCTAAGTAAATAGCTCTAAATGCTCTCAAAAATTTAGCAGGTTTTCCACTATATCTTAATTCATAAAATTCTAAATCAGTTAACACCTTGGACCTTCTCCATAGTTTAGCATAAAAAAAGACCGTCATCATTCCAGTTAGTAAAAATGCCCACCACTGCCAATTACCTGAGACCCCATTTTCTCTTACAATATTTGTAACTAGATTAGGAGTATCAGCAGAAAAAGTTGTTGCAACCATTGATATACCCAACATCCACCAAGGCATATTTCTTCCAGATAAAAAAAATTCTTTAGAGTTTTCACCTGATTTTTTTGATGTGATAAAACCAATCAATATAAAAACTCCAAAAAATGAGAAAATAATTAACCAGTCAATAAAAGAGATTTGCATATTATTAATAAATATAATGATTTAAATAATTCTATTTATTAATACAAGATTCTAAAACCATAAGCATCTAACTCCGTATATTTTATTAAAAATTATTATAACTAACTCATAATTATTATTTTTGCACTATGAAATCATTAACTACATTTCTTTTCATATTTTTAGCAAGTAGCAGTTGGAGATGTGAAGAACCTGAAGATACTATAGATTGTGCAGACGCTGCAAAGCAAATGATTGGTACTTGGAAAGGAAGAACTGATTACACTAACTCATCAGCATCTGGCACATCACACAATATGACACTATCTATTATTTCTTCAAATGATTGTTTTTTTCAAGGAATTAGTGCTTTTGATCAATCAAACACAACATTCGTTGTTTCTGGAACTATTGANAAATATGGATGGGTTGAGTTTATGGAAACTGAATATGAAATAAATGGCGGTGAATATACTGACTGTGTTGGAAATGGTTCTACATGGAATAATCCATGTAATAGATGGCCATTCATAAGATGGAGACCAGGAACTAAATTCCATGAAGCAAGGTTTAGAACTGAACCCTACGTTCTTACAGGTGAATTTTTCACTCAAGGCGGAGGATGGAATAATACTGTAAGAGGTAATTTTACTATCTCAAAATAATCAATGGTTAGATCTGTAATAATTATGGCTGGTGGAATGGGCAGCCGATACGGAGGATTAAAGCAAGTTGACAGCTTTGGACCAAATAACGAATCTATTTTAGACTATTCAATTTTTGATGCTATAAAAGCCGGATTTAATAAAATTGTAATACTTTCATCTCCCAAGCTTAAAAAATATTTCGAAGATAAATACATCAAACTCTTTCATAGCTTCAATAATATTTCGCTAGAGATTGTAGTTCAAGAACCTATTTATGGTTTGAAACAATTTACATTACCTGATAATAGAGTAAAACCATGGGGAACAGGACAGGCAATATTATGTTGTGAAAATGTAATAAATGAATCTTTTATTACAATTAATGCTGATGATTTTTATGGCTACGGAGCATTTAAAAAAGCCATTGATTCTCTTAGTTATATTGAAAAAAATAACTTGAATGTTTCAACTATATCATATCTGGTCGAGAATACTCTATCAGAAAATGGTGGAGTTTCTAGGGGTGTATGTATAAAGGATGGTAAAAAACTTATTACTATTGAAGAAACACACGATCTTGTTAGGAGAGGTGATATTGTTGAAGGTAATTTCAATGGGGAAAAAGTACATCATCCAATAGGTACTCAAGTTTCAATGAATTTATTTGGTTTTCAAAAATCTATTTTTAATTTATTAAACTCAGAATTTGAAATGTTTCTAAAAAAGAATATTAATGAAGTAAAAAAAGAATTTTTATTACCAGATGTTGTAGGTAAAGAAGATGTTTATATTGATGTCACTCATGAAAACTGGTTTGGCGTTACTTATAAAGAGGATAGTGAAATAGTCAAAAATAAAATTAAGAACTTAGTTGAAAAAAATACCTATCCTTATTTTCTTTGGGATTAATTATATTATTCAATGAAATACATTTATTTAACGTTTATATTATTAGCAAGTAGTACATATAGATGTGCTGATGATGTTGTAGATTGTAATGAAGCATCAAAAAATATGATTGGAGAATGGTCTGGAACAATAAATTATACAGGCCCATACTATGCGAATGGTGAAACTCATAATTTTTCTTTAATCATAAATTCATCAAATGAATGCACATTTAAAGGTTTTTCTACCTTTGAAGATTCAAATACCTCATTTAATGTAAGTGGAGCCATAGATATTTATGGATGGGTTTCTTTCATAGAAGACGACTATAGATTTGACAGTGGAGAATACTTAAATTGTGTTAATTTTGAATCAAATGATAATACTTGTGAAACTTGGCCATATTTGAGATGGAAAGAGGGAACAAAGTATGAAGAAACAAGAATCAAAATTGATCCTAATGTATTGACAGGTAAAATTCATAGACCATCAAGCTTTGAAAGTAGATGGAGAATTTTAAGAGGAGATTATTCCATGTCTAAAAATTGATAAAAAAAAGGTATTTAATTTATCTATTTGATTAAAAAAAAATTAATATTGACAACTAAAAAAAACATCATGAAAAATATACTTACAACATTAATTTTATTTTTTATAGCATTAACTACTAATGCTCAAACCGCCAGAGAATATCTTAGTCCTGTAGCAAGTCCTCAGGCATCAGTTTCTCAAAATGTAGGAATGACTAAAATATCAGTTTACTATTCATCGCCAGGAGTAAAAGGAAGAGTAATATTTGGTGACTTAGTACCATACGGCGAATTATGGAGAGCTGGAGCTAATAGCCCAACAATTATAGAGTTTTCTACTGATGTAAAAATTAAAGACAAAACATTAAGAGCTGGTAAATATGCAATTGCAATGACACCTAGAAAAAATGGTAATTGGACAATTGATTTGAATAAAGAAGGCAAATATCCTTTCGCTTATAGAAAAGATGGCAAAATTGATATGGAAGCATATAATGCTGATTTGGCTCACAGTTTTGATGTTGAGATTGTTACATGGGATAATTCCATCGAAAGATTAACATACTTTATTGATGCTAATGATAATAAAGTTGCTAATGTTAACTTACTTTGGTCAAATGCTATAGTATCATTTCAGGTGGATACTATGCCAGAAGAGCACTTAAAAAGATTTGCAAAAACTTTAGAGTAAACCATTCTATTTTAGTATATGAAAACTTCTCTCAAGATTATTAATTTTTATGATAATCTTGAGAGGATTTCTTATAAGAGTAAAATAAAGGTCTTAAATCCTTACATAAGGCCTGAGGTTAAAAAAATCTATAAAGCATTTTATCATAAATTTTTTGATGATAATAACAAAAGAATTATTCTATTTGGAATAAATCCTGGAAGATTAGGCGGAGGAATTACTGGAATTCCATTTACAGATCCTTATAACCTAAAAGAAAATTGTGGTATCGACTCAAATTTTAAAATAAAAAAAGAATTAAGTTCTAAATTCATATATGAAATGATCGATGCTTATGGAAGTATTTATCAGTTTTATAAAAAATTTTTTATTTCAAGTATTTGCCCATATGGATTTACATTAAATGGAAAAAATATTAACTATTATGATGATATTAAATTATTCGATAAATGGAAAAATAAAATAGTTGAATGGATTAGATTTCAAATTGAACATATAGGTTCAAATAAGACTTGTGTTATAATTGGAAAAGGAAAAAATCAAAAATTTTTTGAATTATTAAACAAAGAGTATAAATTCTTTGATGAAATTATTGCATTACCCCATCCGAGATGGATTTTGCAGTATAGATCTAAACATAAGAATTTTTATATTGAAAATTATATTAAAACATTAAAACAAATTAAATCATGAATAGCAGAAGAAAATTTATAAAGAATTTAACAGCAGTAGGNGCAACAGTTCCTTTAGTTGCAAATATTGAAGCAAAACCTAAAAAAAATAAAGGCCCTGTTATTCTATGTAGCAGAGGAGAAGTTTGGGGTGAAAAAGTTTTAAAACCAGGATGGGATATACTTNCAAATAATGGNAAACTATTAGATGCAATAGAAGTATCCTCAAATGTCACAGAATTAGATCCTGAAGATACATCTGTTGGATATGGTGGTTTACCAAATGAACATGGAGTTGTACAGTTAGATGCTTCAATTATGTATGGTCCTACTCATAATTGTGGGTCAGTAGCAGCTCTTGAAGGAATAAAGACACCTTGCTCNGTAGCTAGACTTGTTATGGAGAGAACAGATCATATACATATAGTAGGAAAGGGAGCACAAAATTTTGCTAGAGCTCATGGNTTTAAAGTAGAAAATTTATTGACAGAAAAAGCTAGAAAAATATGGTTAANCTGGAAAGAAAATTTATCATCAAAAGATGATTGGTTTCCACCTTCCGATAATAATTATGATAATAAAAGAACAACAGGAACAATTAATGTACTTGGAATNGATGGAGATAGTAATGTTGCAGGAATTACGACTACNAGTGGNTTGGCATACAANATNCCTGGAAGAGTTGGAGATTCTCCAATTATTGGAGCNGGACTTTATGTTGATAATGAAGTTGGTGCTGCCGGTGCAACAGGAAGAGGTGAAGAAATATTAAGAACATGTGGATCATTTTTCGTTGTAGAACAAATGAGAAATGGAAAAACTCCTCAAGAAGCTTGTGAAGCTCTATGCCAAAGAATCATTGATATTAATGGAGGAACTAAAAATATAAACTTCAATGATAAAATTGTTGCTCTTGGAAAAGATGGGAGTGTTGGATGTGCATCAATAAAGGAGAGAAAAGGAAATAATCCNAAGTTAGCTTATTGGTCTAGTGATGGATTTAAAGTTTACAAAGGAACTTATCTAATAGAAGATAANTCAGTAAATTATGTAGGTTAATTTTACTAAGAATTCTTCGGGCATATCACCTTTTCTTATTTTATAACTAAAATCTAATCTTGATCTAGACATTATAATAAATTGTATTCCTGGTGCGAAAGTAGANNTAAACTTATCATACCTTACAGGAAAATNTTCATTAANAATTGTATTNGTTAAATACTCAACATACAGGTTAAAATTGGTTTGTTTATAAGAATTATATTTTCTTGGAAAAAGTAAATAACCAGCTGATATTGAATTTTTAAAGGTATTTAAATTGGTTGTTTGCCATTTTACAGTTGANCCTTGCGTNAATTTTTCATCAATATTNGAAATTCTAGTAATTGCTGTTGTTATCGATATAGCTAGCTTATTAATTAANTGAGTACCAATTAATCCTAATTCAAAACCAGTNTCTTGTAANTCAATATCTANATTATCTTTCATAAATTTATCTTCATGGTATGAATACTTAATGAAAGATGATAGTCTGGTATGATACTTTTGCTTATCAGTAGATAATATTCTTTGCTTAGAGTAAATTTTAAATCCATTTAATCCAAAGTTTGGTGTCATATCTTGTTCATATGGCTTATTTGCAAATTGAATGCTACCACTTAACATTATTTTTTTAGAAATACCGTAAGATANAGAAGGTGTAACAATAAAAGCATTGCCAATACTACCCATGATATTAGATCCATCCAGAAAAATATTAGAGTTTGTAAGTCTTACAACTTTTGTTCCTTTAGGAATCAAACTTGCAGGTTCAGAGTTAATATACAACTCTTGAGCTGAGAGAATATAANTATGTATTAANAAGAAAAGAATAAAAAATATTCTCATTTACAGTATTTTTATTATAAACTGCTTTTAAGATGAAANACTTTATTAGATTTTAAATTATCATGTTTTGAGCAACAAGTTGCAGTATGNAANCCTGTTTCATAACATNAATGTGAAGTTTTGTCAGAAATTAACTCATATTCACTTTTTCTAATAAATTTCTTATCAACTAAAGTAAATACATTAGTTTCCNTATCTACATCAGAGAAAAAATGAAATAAATTTCCATTAATTAGATTATGTTTATCATTTTCAGCTTTTAANTTNTCATTAAAAACTATTTCNATTGATCCAACAAAAAAACCAGCGTCTTCAACTTTTTCTTGAATTAAATCAAAATCAACAAAAGCACCATCCTTAAATTCTAATTTAAATGANGTAGCTTCTAANTCNGGGGTGATGGACTCAATAAAATCAAGTTTTTCTAAGCTTTTTTGTGTTGAATATGAACACATTGCACAAGTCAAACCTGTAGCTTTTAAGTTTGAGTANAAAGACTGAGAATATCCAAAATTGAATATTAAAATCAATGATAATGTTATTAAAACTTTCTTCATTNTTATTATTAACATTGTAAAAATAATAAAAAATGAGATTCATATTAAATCTTTCACTCATTTTAACAATTGCAAGCTGCAATGTAACAAATAANCAAACTGAAGAAAGTTTTTCTATTTTATCTGATCTTGAAGGAAAATCTTTTGATTTAAATCTTTACGAAGGAAATGTGATAATTCTTAATATTTGGGCAACATGGTGCAAACCATGTATTGCAGAATTTGAAAGTTTAGAAAAAGTAANAGAAAAATTTAAAGATAAAAATATCAAAATTGTTGCGGTATCTAATGAAGATTTAAAGTTGATAAATTCTTTTCTTGATAAAAGAAANTTTNATCTAGAGTTTATCAAACTTAATGGTGACTTATCATACTTTAATGCATACAGTTTACCAACAACANTAGTTTTTGATAAAAACGGAGATGAATCATTCAGATTAACTGGTGGTGTAGATTTTAATACNAATAATTTTATTGAAAAAATTTACGAAATAGAAAAACTATAATTTTTTAATTCTATCAGTTTGATAACCAATAATCCTTCTTGACTCAATATATTTTTCCATATGATACTTATCGTATAATGGATCATCTGAATTTACTGAATTAATCCTAACATTTTTAGAAGCCTGAATAAATTGACCATTCCCAATCCATATTGCAACATGATCTATTCTTCTCTTTCCATCTTTATAATAACCAAAAAACATTAAATCACCTTTATTTAGATTATTCCAATTTCTATTCTCATCAACTAATAATCCTTCATTTATTTGTTGAGAAGCATCTCTTGGTATTACAAGTCCATTCATTAAATAAATTGTTTTAGTAAATCCTGAACANTCAAAACCTTTTGACGATGTTCCTCCCCATAGATATGGAACACCTATAAATTTTTTAGAGTTATTAATNATNTCTAATTCTGTTTTATTTTTACTATTAAANATTTTNGAAACATCCNTATCTTCAACCCAANCNATTCTTTTNTCAGGATATTCTATCTTATAAAAATTNTTTTNTCTGTCAATAACATTCAAAATNGAACCAACNACNAAATCAGATACAATAGATTCTTTTTTNGTNGATGTATACGCAAACCCCTGAATAGAACTAAAAATATANNNGTTTTTATAATAATTATTAAAATCACTTTCAGATANAATTGAAATNCCACCNTGATCAATCCATGATATATATTCATCNGGNGTTTGAATNAGNTACCANTCNCCTTTNTTCTTTAAAANATTTACTCTTGTTCCNANNAGTGTTTGNGATACTAACTCTGAAGAATGTGAAGGTTTTCCTCTTAAATTTCCAACTGAATTATTAATAATTCCATATAACTTATCTTTTGGGAGTACATTTATATTATCAGAATAGGATAAACCAGCGCTATCTAATTTTAATAAAAGATCATTTTTTGCTTCTAATTTATTTGTTTCTCCATTAATTATGATAGAATTATCATTTTCTGAATAATTTATATCAAATAAAGCTACCCTTTTATCTGGAGCATGAATTGCTTTTACATCATCTATTAGTGAATCAATAGAAATATTTTTATTACTGTTCTGACAACCAACAATAAAAAATATTATTAAAAGAAATCTCATTATTTTAATTGTTCAAATTTATCAAATAAATCAACTATATAAGGAAGTGAACCTGAAGAGTGATTTTCACCAATCAAATCAATAAAATCAATATTATTTTTATTAGCTCCTAAAGAAATAAAATCATTATAAGTATCTACAGAATTCTGATATGGAACAGTAATATCATCGGTGCCATGGTACATAATCATTTTATTTTTAGGTACCCATTGATTTAAACTATTCTCTTCGAATGCATCTACAATAATTTTTAAATCTGGATCATTATAAATATTATTTATAAAATTTTCCGTAAGTAATTCGCTTATATCATCTGTCAAAACAGAATTAATTTCATATCCTGAATATTTTCCATTAAAATACTCTGGAATAATTGAAGCATACGGTTCATTAAATATTGAAGATAAAGGAAGATTCCAATCATAAGAAGTTTTATAACCAATAGCAACATAAGCTATGTAATAAGGCACATGATAGGTTTCTTTTGATAAAAAATAATTTAACATACCAGTTATATCATATCCTCCTGCAGCAGGCGCTGACGCTACTAAATTTAATCCAGAATAATTATTGTTTTCTATATTGTGATGTGCAGACATGGTAGCAAATCCTCCCTCTGAGTACCCAGAGAGAAATACATCTCCATTAAAGTTATACCCTTCAATAGCTGCCAATTCTTTTGTGGCTCTTATCATGTCTACAACCGTTTGACCAGTTATATCCGATCTGTAATAAGGGTGAACAATATTATCTGATACACCAAACCCTAAATAATCAGGGATTACAAAAATATATCCAGCACTAGCAGCATTTGCAAAGAAGCTGTACTGAATCAAATCCTCTGTTGGTGCATCTGCATGAAGAGAAGTAGTACCATGATTAAAATTTAATATAGGCATTCCTGCTTCTGTATCAGGAAAAGCAACTAAACCAGAAGCTTTAATATTTTGACCTTTGTAAACCGTATTATAAGTAATTGTATAAAGACTAATATCATGCTTTAAATAATCTTTAAGGTTTTGAAATTCTGAATTTTGAACAATTTCTAAAATATTATCTTTTGAAATAGAAAATAACTTAGTATAAGTATCTATATGGGTTCTTGTAATTTCATCTTGGGTATTACAAGAGAATAAAAATAGAAATAGAAAGAAGTAAGATTTAATTTTATTCATTTGATATTTGTTGAAACAAATTTAATTAATATTGACTTATGGATAACTATGGTTTTCTTTCTTTAATTCCTCCAATTATTGCTATCATTCTTGCAATTAGAACAAAACAAGTTTTTATTTCCTTATTAACTGGTATTTTTTTTGGAGGATTAATCATTGGAAACTGGAATCCTATTCATGGAATTCTATTAACTATTGAAAGTATTGTTAAGGTTTTTAATGATCCAGGAAATACAAGAGTAGTTTTTTTCACTTTTTTAGTTGGCTCATTAATAACACTTATTCAAGTAACCGGTGGAGTTGAAGGATTTATAAATAGTTTTCAAAAAAAACTTTCTGTAAATAATAAAAAAAACAAAAAAAGAGTTCAATTATATGCTTCATTAACTGGTTTTTTATTATTTGTTGAATCAAATATATCTGCTTTGACTGTTGGAACTATTTTTAGACCATTATTCGATAAACTCAAAATTTCTAGAGAAAAACTAGCATACATAGCAGATTCAACATCAGCGCCTTCTAAATTATTGATTCCTTTTAATGGATGGGGTGCATATATAATAGGAATCCTTTCAGTACAAGGTATTGAAAAACCATTTGGTGAGTTACTTTCTGCTATGAAATATAATTTTTATCCTGTATTAGTAATTATAATTTTACTCATAATAATTATATCCGGTAAGGATTTTGGTTTAATGAAGAAAGCGGAAAAAAGAACAAAAGGAGGCTTATTATTTGATAAAGGATCAAGCCCAATGGTTTCAGAAGAAATAACAGTTGCAAAAACAAAAAAAGGAATAAAAACCAATTCATTCAATATGTTTTTACCATTAGTATCAATGGTAATTATTATGATATTAATGCTTTTCTACACAGGTTATGATGCAAGTAAAGAAAATATCAGTTTCTTTGAAATTCTTGAAAACTCATCTGGATCAACCTCGGTTCTTTATTCAGTAATTCTTTCAATTATTATTGCGTCGATTTATTATGTAATTAAAGGTATATTATCAGTTAAAGAAGTAGTTTCATACTCAATAAAGGGGATGTCTGGTATGATGCAGTTATCATTATTGATAATGTTAGCATTTACAATCGGTAATATATGTAAGGATTTAGGAACAGGAATTTATGTTTCTAATGAGTTGAGAGGTGTCCTTTCACCAAAATTGGTTCCATTATTACTGTTTGTAACAAGTTGTTTTATTTCTTTTTCAACTGGTACATCATGGGGAACATTTGCTATAATGCTTGCTATAGCAGTCCCTATTTCAAATGAGATGGGTATAAATAGTTCCATAGCAATTGCTGCAGCTCTTGGTGGTGGACTTTTTGGAGATCATTGTTCTCCTATTTCTGACACTTCTGTTATTTCTTCAATGGCTTCTGCAAGTGACCATATTGATCATGTAAAAACACAGTTGCCTTATGCTATTCTAGCAGGTGTAATTACAAGTATATTTTATTTAATTATTGGTATTGGTATATAAAAAAAAGCACTTGAAGGATTCAAGTGCTTCACAAACCAAACTAACTAAAAAATATTTGTCTTACATAAATAACGACGATTCGTAATCTACTGTTACAGTATCCCTCTAAATAATAATTTATTTATAATTTATTTAATATATCTATTAATTAAATTTTCAAAATATTCTTGCCTTCCAGATATAAGTTTAGAGTTATCCAAATTTAAAGAATGATTAAAAAGATCATTAAGGCTTAGTTTTTTTTCAGAAAATTCTTTACCAAAACCAGAATCAAAAGATGAGTACTTATCTTTAATCAAATCCGAGTACTCAGAATCATTGATTATTTTTTCTACTATAATTAATGATCTTGCAAATAAATCAATCGCTCCAATATGAGCATGAAATAAATCAATCAAGTCAGTTGAGTTTCTTCTAGTTTTAGCGTCAAAGTTTATACCTCCTCCTTTTATTCCTCCAGATCTAATAATAATAAGCAATGCCTCAATTATCTCATAAATATTATTTGGGAATTGATCAGTATCCCATCCATTTTGATAATCTCCTCTATTTGCATCAATGCTTCCAAGCATATCAGCATTTGCTGCAACTTGTAATTCATGATCAAACGTATGGCTTGCAAGAGTTGCGTGATTTACTTCAATATTTAATTTAAAATCATCCATAAGATCATATTCTCTCAAAAATCCAATCACAGTAGCAGCATCATAATCATACTGATGTTTTGATGGTTCCATTGGCTTTGGCTCAATAAAGAAATGACCTTTAAAACCATTAGATCTTCCATAGTCCTTAGCCATATGTAGAAATGTAGCCAGATTATCAAGTTCTTTTTTCATGTTTGTATTTAGCAAAGACATATAACCCTCTCTTCCTCCCCAAAAAACATAATTCTCACCCTTTAGCTTAATTGTTGCATCAATTGCATTTTTAACTTGAGCCCCAGCAATTGAAACGATTTCAAAATTAGGATTTGTAGCGGCACCATTCATATATCTAGGATTTGAGAATAAATTTGCTGTTCCCCAAAGTGGTTTAATTTTAGATTCATTAATTTTCAAATTACAGTAATCTGTTATTTTTTCAAGTCTATTGGTTGATTCAGTTAAAGAAGCCCCCTCATCAATTAAATCAAAATCATGGAAACAAAAATAATTTAGATTGAGTTTTGAAATAAATTCAAAGGCTGCATCCATTTTATCATACGCTCTTTGATAAGCATCTCCTGAATATAACCAAGGGAAATTTTTTGTTCCTATTCCAAATGGATCATTACCTAAATTACCAAATGAATGCCAATACGCTACTGCAAACTTAAAATGGTCTTTCATAGGCTTACCTAAAACAATCCTATTCTTATCATAATATCTATAAGAAAGAGGGTTTTCTGATGATTCACCTTCAAATTTTATTTGATTTATTCCTTTAAAATATTCTTGTTTACCTTTTATGACTTCCACAGTATTCAAATTAATTTATTTAATAATTTTTTCCAATTATTATAACTCTCTTCTAAACTTTTTGAATGTAAAGGAATAATTTTTTCTATTAATTTTAAATCTGAAAAAGCTTCGGATTCGTTTTTATAATCACCATTTCCTAATGCAGCTCCTCTTGCTGCTCCCATAGCTCCATTAGTATCATAAAGATGTAAATTTGCATTTGAAATATTCACAAAAATTTCTCTAAATATCTTACTCTTAAATAAATTAGAATTACCAACTTTTATAATATCTACCTTTAACCCTATTTCTCTTAAATATTCTATTCCATAACATAGTGAAAATGAAATACCCTCTAATACTGCTCTAATTATATGTGAATCATTATGTCTATTAAAATCTAAACCATTAATCATTGATTTTAAACTTTTACTGTTATTAAAAAGTCTTTCTGAACCATTACCAAATGGAAAAAATGTTAACCCCTTACTAGAATCAACATTTTCAGATATATTATCCATTTCTTGATAAGAATCAAACTTAAGGGTTTTTCTTAACCATGAGTATGCAATTCCTGATCCATTTATACATAATAATACACCATTTCTTTTTTTATTTTTCTCATCATTACAATGTAAAAATGTATTTACTTTATTTTTAGGATCACTTATATCTTTTTCTGTAACACAATATATTACAGCAGAAGTTCCAGCAGTAGCAGCAATTTCTCCGTCACTAACAACACTGAGTGAAAAAGCATTATTGGGTTGATCACCGGCTCTATACGCTATAGAAACAGATTCACTAAAACCAAACCTCATACAATTATCATAAGATACAACATCCTGTAATCCTATGGAAGGAACCACTTTTGGAACTTTTTCTTTTTCAATGCCAAAATATTCTATGATATCCATTGATAAATTTCTTTTTCCAAAATCCCACATAATTCCTTCTGATAAGCCTAAAGGAGTAGTTGTAATATTTCCTGATAGCTTAAAAACAATAAAATCTCCAGGAAGCATGAATTTATAAATGGAAGAATAAAGTTCTGGTTTATTTTCTTTAATCCATCTAATTTTAGAAGCTGTAAAATTTCCAGGCGAATTCAATAAGGAGTTAGAAATAACTTTATTATCTAAATTTTTTAATGCTTTATTACCTATAGATATAGCTCTTGAATCACACCATATAATTGAATTGAATAAGCTTTTACCATTTTTATCTACAGCAACAAGACCATGCATTTGATATGATATACCTATTGATTTCACAAAAGATAAATCGTTTCTTTCTTTTAGATATTTTAAGCATTGCTTTATATTATCCCACCATAAATTTGGATCTTGCTCTGCCCAACCCTCTTTTTGAGAGATAATTTCCATTTCATTTTTAGGATAAGTGATACTATCTATTTCTTTTTTATTATTAAAGTCATATAAAGACATCTTAATAAAAGAACTACCTAAGTCGATCCCAATAAAGTATTTTGTTTCATTTGTATGCATGAGATAATATAAATTTAAAAATATTATATTAGGATAGTCAATGGATAAAATAAAAAATGAAAAATTAAATCTCATACAATCAATTAGTCTTGTAATAGGTAATATGATTGGTGTTGGAATTTTCATGTTACCAGCTTCACTGTCTGAATATGGTTCAATTAGTATATTTGGATGGATTTTATCAGGTTTTATGGCCTTAATAATTGCAAATATTTTCAGAAATATATCCATTAATTTCAAAGGAAAAAGTAACCCTATAGACTATTTAGAAACGATTTTTGGAGACTTTGTTGGTTTTTTTGTTATTTGGGGATATTGGATATCAATTTTACTTGTAAATGCTAGTATAGCAATTGCAATCACAAGTTATTCATCTGTTTTTTTAGATATTGATGATAAATCAGAATTCGCAATCCCCATGTCAATATTTATAGTCATTTTAATTGCAATAATTAATTATAATGGAATAAAAAACACAGGAAATTTTCAACTGATAACAACATTACTAAAAATTATTCCTTTATTTACTACTATAATTTTAGGATTTTATTTCTTTGATCTGAATAATTTCTTTCCTATAAATCTATCTTTAGAAACAAATTTTAAAGCGATTACTATTACAACAACTTTAACATTTTTTGCTTTCCTAGGTATAGAATCTTCATCAATTCCATCAGATAGAATATCTAACCCAAATAAAAATATCCCTAGATCAACTATGATAGGGACAATTATTACTGTTTTTATATACATTTTTACAATGATTGCAATGATAGGAATAATGCATCCTAATGAAATACATTTATCTAGTGCNCCATTTGCTGATGCAACTGGAGTAATTTTAGGAGAAAATGGAAAAAAAATAATTGCAATATTTGCTATAATTTCAGGTTTAGGCTGTCTGAATGGATGGACTCTATTACAAATTGAAATACCAAAAAATCTATCGAATAAAGGACTTTTAGGAAAAAGGTTTTCAAAATTAAATTCGAATGGAGTTCCTTATCAAACATTAATTTTTTCTACAATTATTGTNTCTATTTTAATATCAATAAACTACACTAAAAGCCTAACAAATATTTTTACCTTTTTAATATTAACATCTACTTTTTGCTCACTCATGTTATATTTATTTATTTCTATTTCTGAAATAATAATGAATTTCAAAAAAAATTCATACGATAAAGTATCAATTCAATTACTTAGAGGAGTGTTATCCTTATTTTTTGTGTTATGGTTAATAATTGGAGTTGGAACTGAATCTATTATTTCAGGTATAGTATTACTTTCATTTTGTATTCCTATTTATATTTATCAAAAAAAATATGCTTGATATAAAGAATATTAGAAGCCAATTTCCTTCTCTTTCTATTAAAGACAAAAATAATAATCAAATAATATATTTAGATGGTCCTGGAGGAACTCAAGTTCCGATTTCAGTAATTGAAGGAATATCTCACTATTATGAAAATAATAATGCTAATACTCATGGAGAATTTAAAACAAGTAAGAAAACTGATGAGATTATGGATTCACTAAGAGAAAAGACAGCAGTTTTACTTGGTGCAGAAAATAAAAATTGTATTTCAATTGGTCAAAATATGACAACGATTAATTTTCAACTTGCAAGAGGGTTATCTAAAATTTTTAAAAAAGGAGATGAAGTAATAATTACTGAGCTAGATCATGAAGCAAATAGAGGNCCATGGAAAATATTTAAGGAAAAAGGGATAAAACTTGTTGAAATAAATCTATTAGAAAATGGGCTATTAGATTATGAAGATTTTGAAAATAAAATAAATGATAAAACTGTAATGATTGCTATGGGTATGTCCTCTAATGCTTTAGGAACAATAAATGATTTTGAAAGAATTAGAGAAACCACNTCAGATAAAAATATTTTATTATTACTAGATGCAGTTCATTATGCTCCACATTTTGCAATAAATGTTGAAAATCTCAAATGTGATTTTTTACTTTGTTCAGCATACAAGTTCTATGGACCCCATATAGGTTTACTATATACTAAACCCCATCTACTTGATAAAATTGATACCGATAGACTTATTGTTCAAGATCAAAATGCCCCTTTTAAAATAGAAACAGGTACCTTAAACCATGCAGCTTGTAATGGAGTTGTTAAAGCTATTGATTTTATTTCATCATTAGGAAATGGTTCATCACTAAGAGATAAAATTGAAAGTTCATATACTTACATAGGGCAACATGAAAAANATTTATCTTCATTACTTTATTCATCTTTAAAAAAATTAGATAATATAAAAGTAATTGGTCCTGATTTTTCAGGAAGAAGAGCTCCAACTGTATCATTTATTCATAATGATATATCAGCAAATAAAGTATGTAATATTTTAGCAGAAGAAAACATATGTGCTTGGGATGGACATTTTTATGCTCTAAAAGCAATTCAGAAATTAGATTTAGAAAAAAAAGGAGGAGTAACTAGATTGGGAGTTTCAATTTATAATACTAAAGAAGAAATAATAAAAACTGTAGAAGTAATATCAAGAATTTAACTATTACTTAATTCAAAATACTTTTTCATTACATGATTAAGTGTTTTGTATGAGTTTAATAAGATATCTTCAACTGAAGATTCTTTCATCCATTCTACTTTTTCTATTTTTTCTTTTTTTTGAGGTCTCATTTTGGAGTCATTAAGGCTTTTCATTTTAAACCAAGTTGTTTTTTTTAGAATAAATTTTTTATTTCTTGTATATGTGTGCCATGTAGAAATAATTTTCTCACGACAGTCTACTTCAACTTTAGTTTCTTCCTCAACTTCTCTTTTTGCACACTCTCTAATTGATTCACCTTTATCAAGTTTTCCTTTTGGTAAATCCCACTTTTTCATTCTATAAATAAATAAAATTTCTTTATTTGAATTCTCAACAACTCCTCCACCTGCTTTTATTATTTTAAACAATTTTTTAAGATCTTTTATTACAGTTTTTAAATCTTTTAATGTAATAGTTATTGAATATATTTTTTTAAACTTATGTTTTGTCATCTTCTTTAATAAGTCAACTATTGTTGTAATTGAAGAATCATAAACTAAAACTCTAGAATATAATTTTTTTGGTACTACACCAGGAGAACCATCAATAACAGTGTCAAAATCTTCTTTTTTTAGAGTTAGATTATTAAGCTCTTTGAAATGGATAGGTATATCATTTACGAAAATCGTTTTCATAATTAATTTAATTGAATCTTATTATAATAAAATTAATCTTACTTTTGTTAAAATATGAAATCTCTAGAATTATTAAATGATTTAATCAAGATTAATTCAATAAAAATTAATCTAAATAATTCATTCACATGGGCTTCTGGTTGGAAATCCCCATTTTACTTTGATAACAGAGTATCTTTATCATATCCTANAATTAGAAAAGAAATAACAGAAAGATTAGTTGATCTTATAAATAAAAATTATTCTGAAGTTGAAGTAATTGCTGGAGTAGCAACTGCTGGAATACCTCAAGGAGCTCTAGTATCAGATAAACTTAATCTTCCTTTTGCATATGTTAGATCAAAACCTAAATCTCATGGAATGAAAAATATGATAGAAGGTAAACTTGAAAGTGGGAAAAAAGTACTTCTGATAGAAGATTTAATATCTACCGGAGGTAGTTCAATTAAAGCCGTAGAAGCTGTAAGAGATAATGGATCTAATGTAATTGGTGTACTTTCTATTTTTAATTATGGTTTCAAAGTTTCNAAAGATAACTTTGATAACATAAAGTGTAAAACAGAAAGTATATTTTACTACAGCGACTTACTAGAAGTTGCATTAGCTAACAAATACATTAGCAGAAAAGAACTTGTTAAATTGAAATCTTGGAGGGAAAATCCTGGAAAATGGAATTAAATATCAATTAAGATATTCTTTTCACGTTACCAGCAATTTTTCCTTTTTTACCATCGACTAATTCAAATTCTACTGAATCACCTTCATTGATTTGATCAATTAATCCAGTTGAATGAACAAAGTGTTCAGCTTCATTACCATCTTCAATAATGAATCCGTAACCTTTAGATACGTTAAAAAATTTTACTTTACCTGTACTCATAATATTTAAAATTAGAGCGCAATATATCTTATAATTTTCACAATAAACAATTTATTTTATTTCTTTTCCAACATATGTTAATTCTACTGGTATAACTTCATCCTTAGCATTTAATTTTTCAAATGCTATATTAGACAATCTTATGTCTATTTTATCATTTACTCCAGTATTTGGTAGGGTTCCAATAACTCTAACAATTACAATATTTCCATTCATTTGATTTTTGACAAAAATTATAGTTCCTGTATCTGCTGACTTATGTAATGCTAAATATTTATCTGATTCATCAATTTCATTTATAGAAGATGCAAAAGCCTCAACTCTACTTGTTATCATTTTTTCCTCTTCTATTTCACTCTTATTTTCAATTAAAATATTTTGACCAATTGAAATAGCATTGTTATTTATATTATTTAGCTCTTTAATTTTTTCAATGCTTATATCATATTTTTTAGATATTGAATATAAAGTTTCCCCCTTTTCAACTGTATGGAATTTTTGATCCTGAGAATAAATATTCTTACAAGAAATAAAAACTAATAATAGAGCAATTTTTAATAACTTTATACTCATAATTTCAAATAAAATATTTTATGTGTTCAAATATATTCAAGGTTTTGGTATTATCACTTTTACCATTATTTAATATTTTAGGCAATAACGAAGAAAAGAAAAAAATATTAGTTGGTAAAATAGATAATAATATTGATCCAAGGACTAATAGATACTCTAAACTTCTTTTAGAAGAAGCTTTAGATAAAGACTATGATATAGTAGTAATAGAAATGGACACATATGGTGGTGCTGTAAATGACGCTGATGATATTAGAACTAGAATATTAGATTTTGAGATACCTATTTATGTATGGATCAATAAAGATGCAGCATCTGCAGGAGCATTAATTTCTATTGCGTGTGATAGTATTTATATGAGTAGTGGAGCAAGTATTGGAGCAGCAACTGTTGTAACTGGTGATGGGGCACAAGCTCCTGATAAATATCAATCTTATATGAGATCAATAATGAGATCTACAGCTGAAGCAAAAGGCAGAGACCCTAAAATAGCAGAGGCAATGGTAGATGAGGATATTAAAGTAGATAGCATTTCAATGGAGGGAAAGGTTATAACTTTTTCTACTAAAGAAGCTTTAAAATATGGATTCTGTGATGCTGAACTAAATTCTATTGATGAAATTATGGATAGACAAGGAATTGAAAATTACGAAATATCAAGCTTTGAACTAGGTTCAGCTGAGGGAATAATTTCATTTTTTTTAAATCCTATAGTTAGTAGTATTTTAATCTTATTAATTCTTGGAGGCTTATATTTTGAATTACAAACTCCGGGAATTGGGTTCCCTATTATTGCTTCAATTACTGCTTTAATACTTTACTTAGTTCCTTATTATTTAAATGGTGTTGCTGAAAATTGGGAAATCATTATGTTTTTTATTGGTATTATTTTTATAGCATTGGAAGTATTTGTAATACCAGGGTTTGGAATTTTTGGAATTGCTGGTTTATTTACTTCAATTACATCCCTGATATTAATAATGCTTAATAATGACTTATTTGATTTTACATTTGTATTGTCTAGAGACTTAGTAAGCTCAAGCCTATCTGTTCTCATTTCCGTTTTATCCTTTCTTCTAATTGTTCTATTTGGTGGAATAAAATTAACAGATTCNAATGCATTTAAAAATATTGCTTTGGCTCAAACTCAAGAAGTAAGTAAGGGATATATATCAAATAGATATTCAAATAATATAGTAGGNAAAAAAGGAAAATCTTTTACTGTTTTAAGACCTAGTGGAAAAATAAAGATTGACAGTCAAATTTTTGATGCTTCTACTGAAGGTGATTTTATTGAAAAAAATAAGAATATTATAGTAGTTAGCGTAGAAGGCTCCTCATTAAAGGTTAAAAAGGCATAAATGAAAATTATTGGCATAATTCCCGCTAGAATGGAATCTTCCAGACTTCCAGGAAAACCCCTTATTGATATAGGAGGAAAATCTATGATCAAAAGAGTTTATGAATCAGTACTAAACTCAAAATTATTTAATAAAGTAATAGTCGCGACTCCAAATAAAGAGATATATGATCATGTAAATGAGTTTGGTAAAGTTATTATGACATCAAATAACCCTTTAAATGGAACTGAAAGAGTTTTTGAAGCTTATAAAAAATTAGATAGTGAATATGATTTTATAGTGAATATTCAAGGAGATGAACCATTCATTAAAAAAGAACAATTATCAGATATAATATCTATATGTAGAAAACCTAATCAAATATGTACATTGATTAAAAAAGAGAAATATTCAAAAGATTTAGAGCGTAAATCAATAATGAAGGTAGTAATTAATAATAAAAATGAAGCTATGTACTTTTCAAGATCATTGATACCTTATCAATACAAGAAAAAAAATTATTTTAAACATATATGTATATATGCTTATGATCCTATTACTTTAAAAAAAATTATTTCATTACCTCCATCAAGTCTAGAAATAAGTGAGTCTCTAGAACAACTTAGATGGTTAGAAAACGAGTTTAAGATAAAGGTTAAAATCACTAATTCTGATAGTTTTAGTGTAGATACAAAAGAAGATCTTATCTTAGCCGAAAATTATGTCAATTAAATAAAAGTTTTATGAAATTTTTAAAAGAAATATTTTTAGGAGCAATAAAAGGTATTCTTTCTCTTGGAATAGCATTTGTATTGTTATTGATTTTCTTTAGTGTTATTGGTGCTCTATTTTCTCCAAATACTGAAGAAGAGATATATGTCTCAAAAAATAGTTTATTACATATAAATAATTTAAATGTTATTGGTGATAGAGATACCAAAGCCGATGAGTTAGATTTAAACTTTGAAATACCATTGCCACTTCCACTAATTGACAATAAAAAAACCGAAAAAATAAGTCTTAGAACATTTGAAAGCATAATTAATAAAGCAGCTGAAGATGAAAATATTAAAGGGATATATCTTAATGTGGAAAATGTTGGAATAAGTTTTAATAAAGCTGAAAAGGTTAGAAATATCCTTGAAGAATTTAAGAAGAAAAAACCCATATATTCTTATGCTGATCTGCAAACTAAAGGTGCTTATTTTATTTCTTCAGTTGCAGACTTTATGGCAATATCACCTCCTGGATTTATATCAGTAAGTGGTTTTGGAATAAGTGAGTTCTTTTATAAAAATATGCTTGACGAATTAGGTATTAATATTAATCTTTTTAGGGTTGGAGAATATAAAGGTGCTGCAGAAACGTATGTAAGAACAGATTTTAGTAAAGAAAATGAAGAACAATACTTAAACTTACTAGAATATAGAATGTCAAATTATCTAAATAAAATATCTATTTCTAGATCGATTGAAAAAGATGATTTATTTAAAATGATAGAAAATTTTGAAACTGAACTTGCAAATGATGCATTAAATAACAAATTAATTGATAGCTTAATTTATGAGGATGAGATGGTAAATTATTTAAAAAATAATGTAGATAGTTCTTACAAAAAGATTTCTTTACTTAAATACCGAAAAACGATTAAAAATAATAAATACAATAGAAATAAAATAGCTGTATTATATGCAATTGGAGGTATTCTTCCTGGATCAGGAGATGATGGTATTTATTCAGAATCGATCATAAAGGAAATTAAAAAAATCAAAAAAAATAAAAATATAAAATCAGTAATTCTATATGTGAACTCTGGAGGAGGTAGTGCATTTGCATCTGATCTAATAGCTAGGGAACTTGAATTATTAAATAAGGAAAAACCTTTAATAGCTTATATGTCGGATGTGTGTGCTTCAGGAGGATATTATATTTCTATGCCAGCAGACACATTAATTGCTTCCAGTGGATCTATTGTTGGATCTATTGGTGTTTTTGGTTTATTTCCAGAAATGTCTGGTCTATTAAATGACAAACTTAGAATAACAACTGATCAGATAAAAACCAATAAAAATATTGGAGAAATTGATCCATTTAAGCCATTAGAGGAGGACGAAAAAAAATTAGTTCAAAGAGGTATTAATCAAATTTATACTGACTTTTTATCAACAGTAGCTGATGGAAGGTCAATGAGTATTAATCAAGTTGATAATCTTGCTAGAGGAAGAGTATACTATGGTAATGAAGGGAAAGAATTAAATCTTATTGATATTGTAGGTGAATTTAATGATGCTATTAATTTAGCAGCTGATTTAGCAGATGTTGAAGAGTATCAAATAATTGAATATCCAAAACAAAAAACAGAAATTGAAAGAATAATTTCTTCTCTTCAACAAACCAAAAGTGTTTTAGATCCATTTATAAAAAATAATTGGCTGATAGAAAGTATGATTAAAAATGATTTTTATGATCCATTCCAAATGAGAATGGAATATAGAATTGATTAATTAATTGATTCAATTTTAAAATTATCTACTTTATATATTTTGACATTTTGATTGTCATTAAATTCTAGATAAAAAGGGTTAGATAATAAATTGGTCTTTATTTCTTTTTCGTTTCTTAATCCAAACTGAAAATATTTACCGTAAATACTATTGATACTTATTATCATATTAATTAAATCATAACCTAGTAAAAAATTATTAGATAATTTTCTCTTGTAATTTGATCTAAAAAATCTATCTATAGACTTATAAGTATTGTTCTCTTTTTCAAAAAAATTAGTTCCAATCATTCTTATATCAATATCTTGGAATTGGTCAACAGATATAACATTATAGTCTATCCAATCTGAATACCCAATTAAAGGGATAGTATCATTTCTTATGTCTAATGCACTTATTGCATTAGAAGCAAACAGAGAATTTTTAGAAGAAATAAATACATGACCAATACTATCATTTTCTATATAAAATTTTTCAGTATACATATATGTAGTATCTAAATCATCAATTCCTCTACCCTCTTTTATTATTATATCAGAAACATTAGATAATGTATCAAATAATGAATCTGAAAGAATATACTCATAAGTACTAGCTAGCGAATCTAATATTAGTCTAGAATCTTCTAGACCGACTGATTGAGAATAAATTATATTAAAATCATTTGAGTCTAATTCTTGTTTATATAATTCAGCAATCAGTGAGTCTTGATAATTTCTCTCATAAAAAATTATTGAATTCTTATTTTCTGAAAAATTTTCAATAGAATACTCAGCTACTCTCTTTGCAACAGTCTTTATTGATGGTTTAAATAAAAAACTGTAATTATTATCATCAATAATTCTGTTATTTGATGATAATGGATTTATCATAATAATTTTATTCTCTAAACAGAATTGTTTTATAATATCTATAGGCTTACTATATAATGGACCTATAATTAAATCAACAGATTCTAAACTTCCATTACTAATTAATTTTTTAACAACATCCGGATCTCGTCTAGAATCAAATGTCAGAATCTCAATATTTGAAATAATTGAATCATTATTTTTAAAACCATAATTTATTCCTGAATAGAGATCCATTATAAAATCATTATTTTTTATAAAAAAATTATTATCTAATCCATCAAACATAAATGGAAGTAAAATCGCAACTCTAAATTTTGATTCATCCGAAACAAAAAGATCATCATTCTCAACAATTTTTAGAATTTTATTTATCTCGTTTATCACGTCTTGACTTAAATATTCTTTTAATAAAAATCTACCATAATACTTAGCTATTGATTTATTTTCAGGGTAAGAATTATAGTATTTATATAGTTGTGACGAAGGTATATCTTCTAAGAAAGGATCCATTTCTGGATATAGCTCATCTCTTATATTAAGTTTATTAATATTAGAAAAGTTTTTTAGAGCTTCACCTATTGATTTATCATAAAAATCTAACTTAACTAACCAATAATAAACTTCATCAATTTGAGACCAATTAGGAAATAACTTAATAATTTCATTGAAATAATTTCTAGATTTTTCTATAGAATTAGTTTTATATTCTGAAACAGCTTTGTAAAAAAGAGTATAGGGATAAAATTCATTTTTTTTATCAGTATAATTCTCTAATTCAATGACTTGATTATATTTTTCTTCTAAAAAAAGACGTTTTAACTTAATAAATGCTGAATAATTTGATTGAGAAAATAAATTATGAGAGACTAATATTAATATTAAAAAAATTTTAAACTTCATTTTATTCCCATTCTATTGTTGCTGGAGGTTTAGATGATATATCATAAACAACTCTATTTATACCTTTAACTTTATTAATTATTTTATTTGATACTTCAGCAAGAAACTCATTTGGTAATCTTGACCAATCAGCAGTCATTCCATCTAAACTAGTAACTGCTCTAAGTACAATTGTGTACTCGTAAGTTCTTTCATCTCCCATCACACCAACTGACTTCACTGGGAGTAAAATTGTAGCTGCTTGCCATACTTTATCATATAAATTTTCACTAATTAATGAAGAAATATAGATATCATCTGCATTTTGTAATAATTCTACTTTTTCTTTTGTAATCTCACCCAAGATTCTAATACCTAATCCTGGACCAGGAAAAGGATGTCTATTAAGTATATTATTAGGAATATTAAGTTGATTACCAACTTTCCTTACCTCGTCTTTAAATAATAAATTTAAAGGCTCAATAATTTTAAGATTCATTTTTTCTGGCAATCCACCAACATTATGATGAGACTTTATTGTTGCGGAAGGACCTTTAACAGATACTGACTCAATAACATCTGGATATATTGTTCCTTGAGCTAACCATTTTATATCTCCAATTTTATTTGCTTCTTTCTCAAAAACTTTAATAAAGTTATTTCCAATAGATTTTCTTTTATCTTCAGGATCAACCTTACCTAATAATCCATTATAAAAAAGCTGTTTAGCATCTACTCCAATAACATTTAAACCTAAATTATTATATGATGATAAAACATTTGAGAATTCGTTTTTCCTTAATAAACCATTATCAACAAATACACAATATAAATTCTCACCAATTGCTTTATGTATTAACATAGCAGCAACAGATGAATCAACACCACCCGATAAACCAAGAATTACTCTATCATTTTTTACGATATTTCTAATTTGCTTAACTGTATATTCTACAAATTTTTCTGAATTCCACGATTGAGAACAACCGCAAATGTCAACTGAAAAGTTTTTCAATATTTTTTTCCCAAATTCTGTATGTGTCACTTCAGGATGAAATTGAAGACCATAATAATTTTTATTTTTTAAAAAGTAAGAGGTAACCTTTACATCTTTAGTACTAGCTAATATTTTAAAAGAATTAGAAATTTCAGTTATAGAATCCCCATGACTCATCCATACATCCGAATTTGATTTAACACCCTTCATTAAAATATTTTCAGAATCTACATAAGACAATTTAGCTCTACCATACTCTCTTATTTTAGATTTTTCAATAACAGAATTATTAAAATTAGCAATTAATTGAGCACCATAACATATGCCAAGAACTGGTAAATCATTAAACTTTTCAAACTCAATTTTAGGTGAATCTTTATCATGAACCGAATAAGGACTACCCGACAATATTATTCCAAAATATTCAGATGTAATTTCTGGTATCTTATTAAATGGAAATATTTCACAATAAATATTAAGTTCTCTAATTCTTCTGGCAATTAGCTGAGTGTATTGTGATCCGAAATCTAGGATTAAAATCTTTTCCTCCATCTGCAAAATTAAACTTAGGATTTATAATAGACTAATTAAATCTATATTTTGTAATTTAGTTATTATGTATAATTTATAAATTATTTATATAAAACTATGGGGAGAGCATTTGAATATAGAAGGGCATCTAAAGAAAAAAGATGGGATAAAATGTCTAAACTTTTTCCAAAACTATCCAAAGCGATTACAGTTGCTGCAAAGGAAGGTGGAGGTGATCCAGAAATGAACTTCAAATTAAGAGCNGCTATTCAAAATGCNAAAGCTGAAAATATGCCAAAGGATAATATTGATTCAGCAATAAAGAGAGCTTCAGATAAAGAAATAAAAGATTATATAGAACAAACTTTTGAAGGTAAAGGACCACATGGGGTTTTAGTTATTGTAGAAACAGCAACTGATAATGTAACACGAACAACAGCAAATGTTAAATCTTATTTTAATAAAGTTGATGGAAACTTAGTAGCTTCAGGTTCTTTAGAATTTATGTTCGAAAGAAAAGCAATTTATTATTTAGAGAAAGATAATATAGACCCTGAAGAAATTGAATTATTTCTAATTGATTATGGACTAGAAGACATTGAAATTATTGATAAAGAAATTATTATATATGGTAATTATACTTCCTATGGAAATATTAATAAGGGTTTATCAGAACTTAATATTAAACCTAAAAAGTCGTTACTTAAAAGAATACCAACAAGTCCTGTTAATTTTTCTGAAGATCAACTAAATGATATTGAAAAGATGCTTGACAAAATGGAAGATGATGAAGATGTTCAATATGTTTTTACAAATATTGCTTAATTAATGGATATAAAAAGAAACTTTTCATTGTCTCAATATAATTCATTTGGCGTTGACCATAATGCAAAGTACTTTGTTGAAATTGAAAATTTAGATCAAATTGAGAATTTTTTGAATGATAATAATTTTAAGAAATTAGAGAAACTAATTTTAGGAGGAGGTTCAAATATTCTTTTTACAAAAGATTTTGAAGGTATAATTTTACTTAATAAAATATCTGGAATTAAGAAATTAAAAGAAGATAAAAATAATATTACATTAAGAGTTGGCTCTGGGGAAAACTGGGATAACTTTGTTTCTTATTGTGTTAAAAATGAATATTATGGTATAGAAAATCTGTCATTAATTCCTGGGTCAGTTGGTGCTGCTCCAATTCAAAATATAGGTGCTTATGGTGTTGAAATTAAGACATTTATTGAAAGCGTTAATGGTTTATTTTTAGAAAGTGTTAAAGAGAAAAAGTTTGATAATAAATCATGTCTTTTTGAATACAGAAATAGCATTTTTAAAAATCAACTTAAAAATAAGTTTTTTATAACATCAGTAGATTTTAAATTAAATAAACNAGNNAATTTTAACCTTTCTTATAAAGATCTAAATAATTTAAATAAGGAAAGCTTAACTCTAAGCTTATTAAGAAAAAAAATAATTGATATNAGAAATTCTAAACTTCCAAATCCTTTAGAAATTGGTAATGCTGGTAGTTTTTTTAAAAATCCATTGGTTGATAAATATTCAATTGATAAAATANGTAAAACATTTGATGATTTAATTTTCTTTACAGATAATGGAAAGTATAAAATNCCTGCTGCATGGTTAATTGAAAAGTGTGGATGGAAAGGTTTCGANGANGGTAATATTGGAGTTTCAAAAAAACATGCTCTAGTGATAGTCAATTACGGAGAAAAAGACGGAAATAAAATTGATACATTATCTAATAAAATAATAAAAGATGTAAAAGAAAAGTTTAATATAGTTCTTGAGCCAGAAGTAAATATTTTTTAACTATCCTTCATAAGAAACCCTATAAATAGCATTCGCATAATCATCNGAAATAAGCATTGAGCCATCTTCTAATATTAAAACATCAACTGGCCTACCCCATGCCTCTTGTTCATCTTCATCTAACCAACCATATATAAATGGTTCATAACTAATAGATCTGGAATTTTCTACTTTCACTCTTGTAATTCTATATCCTATTTTCCTTGATCTATTCCATGATCCATGTTCTGCAATAAAAATATCTCCTGAATATTCTTCTGGAAACATATTGCCAGTATAAAACTTCAATCCTAAAGGTGCTACATGAGGTCCAAGATTTTGAACTGGTTTAACGAAATCTTCACATGGATATTTNTCTCCAAATTCAGGATCAGATATATCACTNCCATGACAGTATGGATAACCATAGTGCTGATTAGGTTTCTGAACTTTGTTAAGTTCACATGGTGGATAATTATCACCAAGCATATCTCTTCCATTATCTGTGAACCACATTTCTCCAGTTTCGGGATGCCAAGTGAATCCAACAGTATTTCTTACTCCATGAGCAAACACCTCTTTATCTGATCCATCGGCATTCATTCTTGTTATTGATGAATAAATCTCATCTTTACTCTCACATATGTTACAAGGAGCACCAACAGGAACATATAATTTACCATCTGGCCCAAATGAAATATATTTCCAACCATGATGCCTATCAGATGGATAATCATCTGATATTAAAATTGGTTCTTCAGGATAATCACCAAATTTATCTATGTAGTCTAAATTTTCTTCTATNTTTTTAAAAACCCATATTTTATTAACCTCAGCTACATATAAATCACCTTTATGATAAGCTACTCCGTTAGGCATATTTTTTAATTTGTCTGTTACAAGATATTTTTTATCAATAACATTATCTCCATCAGTATCTTTAAGAGCAAATACATTATCAGCTCTTCTATTTCCAACAAAAATTGTTCCTGAAGGACTAATTGCTAAAGATCTGGCATTCTCTATATCTGAAGCATAAACTTCAATTTTAAAACCCTCTGGAAGAATAAGTTTATCTAATTGAAGGGTTAATTCTGATTTGTTATTTTCAATAATTGAAAATGAGTTAATTATTATAAAAATTAAAGTAAGAAATAATGATTTAATCATAGTTGATAATTTAATGTTTTAATCTAGTTCAAGTAAATTTTAAGTATTATCTTAAATAAACTAAACTAAACTAATGGAAAATATTGACATAATTGTATTTGTAAGTTACTGTATAGTTATACTATCAATTGGCTTATATGTTTCACGNGATAAGAAGGGATTAGGAAAGAGCGCTGAAGATTATTTTTTAGCTGGTAAATCATTACCATGGTGGACGATTGGNGCCTCATTAATAGCAGCAAATATATCTGCTGAACAGTTTATTGGTATGTCTGGATCTGGNTTTGCCTTAGGATTAGCAATTGCAACNTATGAATGGATGGCAGCTATAACATTATTAGTTGTAGGAAAGTTCTTTTTACCNATTTACATAGAAAAGAAGATATATACAATTCCNGAATTCGTTAAAAAAAGATANAGTAATAACCTTAAAACAATTCTAGCAATATTTTGGATTAGTTTATTTGTNTTTGTGAATCTAACATCTGTAATGTATCTGGGAGGAAANGCAATGGATACAATTTTTGGTACNGGAGATGGGAGTTTAATTACAACAAGTATNATTGGTCTTGGATTATTTGCTTTAACTTATTCTGTTTGGGGTGGATTATCAGCTGTTGCATGGACTGACGTTGTTCAAGTTGTTATNTTAATATTTGGTGGAATGTTAATGACAGGTATTGCTTTATCTTATGTTACGCCTAGCGGTGGAATAATGGATGGATTATCGTATGTCTATAATGCTGTACCTGAAAGATTTTCAATGATATTAGAAAAAGGAGAAATAATAACTCCNGATGGTAGAGATGCATATTTTGATCTACCAGGTATTGCAGTNCTTATNGGTGGAATGTGGATAGCAAATACATATTATTGGGGATTTAATCAATATATTATTCAAAGAACATTTGCAGCCAAAAGTTTAAGAGAAGCTCAAAAAGGAATTGCTTTTGCTGCTTTTTTAAAGCTTATAATTCCAATTTTTGTAGTACTTCCTGGTATTATAGCTTATGTAATAAATCTTGATCCAACAACAGGCGAACTAATGAAAGTTTTACCAGAAGGGTTTACATCTGCTGATGGTAAAATTCTCAATGATAATGCAGCTCCTTGGCTAATCAAAAATTATATTCCAGTTGGAATAAAAGGACTAATTTTAGCTGCTCTAGCAGCTGCTATTGTATCTTCTTTAGCGTCTATGTTAAATTCTACCTCCACAATTTTTACAATGGATATTTATAAAGAAATTATTAATAAAAATGCTGGAGATAAAGAACTTGTTAGNATAGGTAGAATTGTTGTTATTGTTTCGCTATTTATAGCNATGATTATAGCTCCAATGTTTGGTAATTTAGGACAAGTTTTTCAAGCAATTCAAGAATATACCGGAGTAGTTAGTCCAGGAATTTTAGCTGTATTTATTATGGGATTATTTTATAAAAAAGCAACTAATAATGCAGCTATATGGGGAATATTACTTTCCATACCAGTAGCAATGTATTTTAAAGTTGTTCCAAAAGGATGGATTGAATTTATGCCTTCATTTTCGCACGNACTTTTTATAGGAGAAATACCATTTCTTCACCAGATGGGAATTACATTTTTAGTTACAATGTTTATAATCTATATTATAAGCTACCTTGAAGGAAATGAAGATGATCCTAAAGCTATTAAATTATCTGGAAGTTTATTTGAAACTAAACCTTCATTTAATATTCCTGCATTTGCAGTATTAATTATTACTGCTATGCTTTATGCAATATTCTGGTAAAATAGTATAATTCATGATCAGATTTTGGATATCTATTGGATATATTTCATCAGCAGCTTTAATCGGAATGGGCATTTACAGATTATTATTTTATAATGAGTTCTTACCACAAATNTTTCTAGGNATTATAGTTTTTTTNATGNTNTNTCGAGCAAAAAAGGGATAAAAAAACCCATNAATAAGATGNGTTTAATTTGAAATTNATNATGAATCAATTCTGATTATATTGTGTAGGATCAACACTCATTTGGAGCTCTTAGCTTAAAAGTATCAAACTCTTNTTGNTTNGATAACTTCNAGTATTNNNTCTNNNGTNNAAGTNCCNCCNAANCCAGATNNNCCTGTNATTNTCAACTTAATANTTCCACTTGAACCATAAGTNTATTCATACTTTCTATTTGGAGAATTAAATTGAACNGTAAATGCATTTTCATNATCNACTANAATNGTATAACNACCANNCATTGATTTATCNTCATANCAATTTGCATTATTTGGATCNAGTAAATCATGATACGAATAATGTACATTAAATTGGCTTGTAGTAATTTTAAAATCAATAAANTNAGTANNANTTAAGTTTAAAACNGTATTATTAGTAAAAATCGTATAAGAACCACTTTCTTTAAAAATATTTNATGTTAAATATTTTTTTACNGAATCTGGTTCAGCTTCTTCACTCTCTGAACATGAAAACATGATTAATACAACAAATAAATAGTAAAATTTTTTCATAGTATTATTATTAATTAATGTAAATATTTAGGAAATGATAAATTAATAAGCCTGATATAAGTCCTTTAAT
>NZVP01000032.1 GCA_002697405.1 Flammeovirgaceae bacterium | reverse complement strand
AACTGAAGGAGAAGCAGGAGGAATTACTCAGCATATTGGAGCATATGATGCTAAGACTAAGAGCGGTCAAAGAATTGCTTTTCTAGATACTCCAGGTCACGAAGCATTTACAGCAATGAGAGCTAGAGGAGCAAAAATTACGGATATAGTTATAATTGTAATTGCTGCTGACTCTAAAGTTATGCCCCAAACAAAAGAAGCTATTAACCATAGTAAAGTTGCAAATGTACCAATAGTTTTTGCTATAAATAAAATAGATACTCCTAATGCAAATGTTAATAAAGTAAAGGAGGATTTATCAAAGAATGATATATTGGTTGAAGATTGGGGAGGTAAGTATCAGTGCCAAGAAGTTTCAGCTAAAACAGGACAGGGGATCGAAGAATTATTAGAAAAAGTACTTTTAGAAGCTGAATTACTAGAATTAAAAGCTAATCCTAATAAAAAAGCTGTTGGAACAGTTGTTGAGTCAGAATTAGATAAAGGAAGGGGTTACCTTACTACAATCATGGTTCAGGGAGGCACCTTAAAGAAGGGAGATATTATTTTAGCTGGGGCTCAACACGGAAAAGTAAAAGCATTATTTGATCATAGAGGGAAAGAAAAAGAAAAAGTAGGTCCAGCAACACCAATTTTAATGTTAGGACTCAATGGCGCGCCTCAAGCTGGAGATAAGTTTAATGTTTTTGATACAGATAAAGAAGCTCGCGAGTTAGCAACTAAAAGAGAACAACTTATTAGAGAACAAAAATTAAGAACCAAAAAGCATGTCACCCTTGACGAAATTGGTAGAAGGCTTGCATTAGGTAATTTCAAAGAATTAAATATTGTTTTGAAAGGTGATGTCGATGGATCGATTGAAGCACTTTCTGATTCAATGGAAAAACTCTCAACAGATGAAATATCTGTTAATATAATTCATAGAGGTGTTGGTCAAATAACAGAATCTGATGTTTTACTTGCTTCAGCATCAGATGCAATTATTGTTGGTTTTCAAGTTAGGCCATCAATTAATGCTCGAAATTTAGCTGAAAAGGAAGGAATAGATATCAGATCATACTCAATTATTTACGAAGCAATTAATGAAATTAAAAGTGCAATGGAAGGTTTATTGGAGCCTACGGAAGAGGAAAAAATCATGGGTAATGTTGAGGTGAGAGAAACGTATAAAATATCTAAAGTTGGTACTATCGCTGGTTGCTTTGTAACTAATGGAAATATTATAAGAAAAAATAAAATTAGGCTAATTAGAGATGGAATTGTTATATTCACTGGTAAAATAAAACAACTTAAGCGATTCAAAGAAGATGCTAATGAAGTAAAATCAGGATATGAGTGTGGTGTAAGTATTGAAGATTTTAATGATATAAAAGTAGGAGATGTAATAGAGTCGTTTGAGATTCAAGAAATTAAAAGAAAGCTTTAAATATATAAGTTATGGCTAAAAAGGAAAAAACTAAATACACAGCAAAAGAATTAGTTGAATTTGAAAAACTCATTTTAGAAAAAAGAGATAATGCTCAAAAAGAATTAGATTTTATAAAAGAATCATTAGAGAGAAAGAATTTATCTGGAACTGACTCAACTCAAGGAGCATTAAAAACTTTAGAAGATGGTGCTGATACAATGGAAAAGGAAAGTCTTAGTCAGCTTGCTGGAAGACAACAAACATTTATTTCAAATCTAGAGAAAGCTTTGATTAGAATAAAAAATGGAACTTACGGAATTTGTAAAGATTCTGGTAAACTGATTGATAAAAAAAGATTAAGAGCCGTTCCTCATGCTACGCAATCCATTGAAGCAAAACTTAAAAGGGGATAAGAATTGAGTTCATTAGAATCAAAAGTTGAATCTTTAATTTTTTGCTCGCCAAAACCTATTAAAGTTAATGATATAATAAAAGCTTTTTCAGAAAGTGAGAAGACCAAGTATGATGAAAGCAAAATAAAAAAATATATAGATAAATTAATAGATAAATATAATAGTGAAGAATATTCTTTTGAAATTATTGAATCAGGAGGAGGATATCAATTCTTAACAAAAAATATCTTTTCAAGGCTTAACGAAATACTCTTAAAACAACAGTCCAGAAGAAGACTTTCAATATCAGCACTAGAAACATTATCGATCATTGCTTATAAACAACCTGTAACAAAATCTGAAATTGAAAAGATAAGAGGAGTAAACTGTGATTATACTATACAAAAGTTATTAGATAAAGAACTGATTTCTATTGTTGGTAAATCAGATAAAGTAGGTAGGCCATTAATTTATTCAACAAGTGATCAGTTTATGGATTATTTTGGTATTAATAGTTTAGATCAATTACCAACAATTAAAGATTTCCAAAAAGAAGAGAATTCCATTGGTGATGAAGAAGAAGTCTGATCCTGAATTAATTAGATTAAATAAATATATTTCTCAATCTGGACTGTGTTCTAGAAGAGCTGCAGATGAACTTATTAAAAAAGGAAAAGTGCAAGTTAACAACAAACTTTGCGATCAAGTCGGCACTAAAATAAATAAAAATGATAAAGTAATAGTAAATAAAAAACTTATCAAGCCTGAAAAAAATATTTATGTCTTATTAAATAAACCTAAAGATTATATTTCCACAAATAAAGACACACATAATAGAAGAGTTGTTTTTGATTTAATCAAGGGTATTAATAAAAGACTTTTTTCAGTAGGTAGATTAGACAGAAAAACAACAGGCGTACTTCTTCTAACAAACGATGGTGATATTGCAAAAAAACTAACCCATCCATCATATAAAATAAAAAAAATATATAGTGTAACCCTTGAAAAAAAAATATCAAATGATGAAATATCTCAAATAAAAAATGGCTTANTTATTGAAGATGAATATATAAAAGTTGATAATNTAGAAAGNTTAGAAAAAGATTATGANGTAGGAATTGAAATACATATGGGTAAAAATAGAATTGTTAGAAAAATATTTGAATCTTTAAACCATAGAGTTTCAAAATTAGACAGAGTTCTCTTTGGACCCTTCACTAAAAAAGATTTACCAAGAGGTAAATGGAGAATATTAAATCAAAATGAAATTAGAAATTTAAAATTATTTACAAATTAATTATCTGTAAACTCAGACAATTGCATAGAAATATATTTTAAATGATTTGAAGTAGCTTCATCTCTAGTTTTCTTTATTTTATTTTTAATTTTTTTATTTAGATCAAAAATTTTCCCCATCAAGATTGGTTTTATATCTGATGAAGCATAATNTATATTATTTCCAAATCTTTTACCATAACTTGATTGCTTCTTATCATTATTTATCATATCAATAAAAATATTTACATAAGTTTTTTGAAGATTTCTCTTNATAATACCTGTGGGAGCAATAGTATTTAAATCATNCCAAATACTATTATCTAAATCTCTAATCATTTCATTTACAGANTAAGCTAATTTACCATTCATTGTTTCGTTTTCTAANATTCTNGCNAGTCTTGAATAATCNAATAATCTTCTTAAAGTAAACTCATGAATTGACCTTACTCTTTCTTGAACACCAATATTTTCAATTTTATTTAAAACATCTTTATTTAATAACCAATCCAAAGAAGTAAAAACATTTGAATTTAAAAAATTGACAGCTTTTCTTTGAATGTTTTTTGGTACATGAGTATATACATCTCCCTCTTGATCATTACTCTTTAAATTTTCATAAATTCCACCAACATTTGTTGAGACATGACCAATATACCTCCTGAATTGAGAATAAACATTTAAGTAAAGCTCTTTTAGGTCATCATAATTTTTTCCATCCTCGTATGTCCAATTTATTAAGTTAGGAACTATTCTTTTAAGATTAAGAAGACCATAATAACTAGCGTCCATATTGTCACTTCCAATAGACTCNGTTTGAGATCTTGGATCAATTCCATTAGAATATCCAAACCAATATTCATAATTATCTGCTTTTTCTTTTACCCAATTATTGAGTAACCTTTTTTCTGAATTTTGATCCTCTCCATCAAAATATGTGTATCCCCATTTAACTGACCAAATATCATAAGAACCTACCATAGGATAAAAATTAGTTACCCCGTCTTCAGGCTGAGCAACATAATTAAACCTAGCGTAATCCATTATTGAAGGTGCAACACCATGATTAGNAGTAAAAGTAGGTGATCTTAAACTATCAACATGATAAGCAGAACTTGATCCCATATTATGTGGTAATCCAATNGTATGACCTACTTCATGAGCCGAAACAAAACGAATTAGTTCACCCATTACCTCATCTTTAAACTTTANGCCTCTTGAATTATCATTAACNGCCGAAGTTTGAATTAAGAACCAATTTCTTAAAAGATTCATTACATTATGATACCATCCNATATCACTTTCCAAAATTTCTCCAGTTCTAGGGTCAGCTGTATGAGGACCATAAGCATTTTGAATATCAGAAGCAAAATACCTTATTACTGAATATCTTGCATCTTCAGGGCTCCAGTCAGGATCTTCCTCTTTTGAAGGAGGATATTTACATATTATAGCATTTTTAAAGCCAGCAGCTTCAAAAGCAACTTGCCAATCTTCAACACCTTGCTTTAAATATTTTCTCCATTTTTCTGGCGTAGCAGGATCGATATAATAAACTATAGGTTTTATTGGTTCAACCAACTCTCCTCTATTATATGCTTCAATATCTTTAGGTACTAACTTCCACCTTCTTATATATGATGTTGATTTTGCTTTCTGCTCATCTAATCCATAATCTGTTTGACTCTGAGAAAAATATCCTACCCTTCTGTCCAAAAATCTTGGTTGCATTTTATCATCAGGTAGCAAAATCATTGAATTATTTACTTCTAAACTAATTGTTTGCGAATTTCGAGTTGAGGGAGGATCTGTTGAAATATAGGTTAATACATTTCTTACTTCAATATTTGTTGGAAAACTCTTAATTGATTCAATAAAGGATCTTTTTTTATCTAAAGACGTTATTTTTAAACTTTTTCTCCTAAACTGAGGAAAACCTAAAGCCTTTACATCAGTAGTAAACAAAGATGTTATATTAATTAAAACTGAACTATCTNNTGGATTATAAGTTTCAATGTCAAATGAATAAAGAATAGGTTCAAAATTTGAATTTCTTACTGACTCATAAATTGCTAAAGAGTCAGAAGCTATATTTTCATAACTTACAACTCTTAATAATATTTTGTTATTCTTTTTTTGCCATCTTAATACCTGAGAATTAATTTTTTGACCTCCATATCCTATCCCATTTAGGGTTTTAGAAATTCGAGTNACCATTAACATTTCTCTATTAATATGACTAGGNTTAATTTCATAATAAAATTTATCATCAATTTTATGAACTTTAAATAATCCATCATCAGTTATAGCATCGCTAGTAATTATTGAGTTATAGGATTTATTCTTTTTTTCAGNTTNATNCTTTTTTTGGGAAAAAGAAAATAACGGAACAAAAATTAAAAAGTATAGAAATATTGAGTTTTTCATTATGATGGATTTAGGTTTATAACCTAAGTTAATTAGATATTTTGAACATTAAAATATACTAAAAGATAAATNTTAACGTCTCATGAGACGCTNTTATTANGAATATAATATAATTAATATATAATATTTNTTATTATAATTATTTAACTTGTCTCATGAGACATGNTTGTAAAGATTAATTTAAACAAAAAAAGATCATTCTGTTATTATAATAATAATGGNAAAAGAGTCAAAATCTATAATGGNAAGAGGTTTAATATAGAAATTAATCCAAATAAGGANCATGATTTAGNTAAAAGAAGAAAAGAGCTAGAAAAGCTAAAAAAAATAATAGAAAAAAATTTAAACCCTAACTCTNATAATATAAAAACTAATGTTTACGAGCAAAGCATTTTTAATGAAAGAGTTCCAATTTCAATTTTTGAACATCCATCTCTAGGGTCAGTTTTTGTGGCAAGAAAAATAGCTGATACNATAATTAAAAAACAAAAACTAGGTGAAAAATGCATANTAGGGTTGGCAACAGGATCATCTCCAATTTCAATTTATTCAGAGCTAGTAAGGCTNCATAAANAGGAGGCACTAAGCTTTCAAAATGTAATTACTTTTAACCTTGATGAATATTGGCCCATCAATAAAGAATCAANACATAGCTATCATAAATTTATGTTTAGCCATTTATTTAATCACGTAGACATTAAAGAAAATAATATTCATATACCCGATGGGAAAGTCTCATCAAAAAATATCGAAAAATATTGCTTGNAGTATGAGAATAAAATAAGAGAATTAGGAGGTCTAGATNTACAATTGCTAGGAATAGGAAGAAATGGACACATAGGTTTTAATGAACCAGGCACATTAAAATCATCTATAACAAGAAAAGTTAAAATTGAACACACAACACGATTTGATGCTTCTACAGAGTTTGGAGGTATAAACAATGTTCCTAAAGAGGCTATATCCATGGGAACAAAAACAATCCTTGAAGCTAAAGAAATAATTTTGGTTGCGTGGGGCTCTAGCAAAGCAAAAATTATAAAAAAAGCTGTTGAAGAAAAAGAAANTGATATAGTCCCAGCTTCTTTACTTCAAGAACATCATAATACTTTATTTGTCCTTGACAAAGACTCTGCTTCAGGCTTAGAAAGGTTTGTATGCCCATGGCTATACACTAATATAAATAAAATGCCNAAGAANCCTTTGAGCTCAACAATAATTGGATGGACAAATGAAAATATAAAAAAAGCTGTAATCTGGCTTTCTCTAAAAAAGAAAAAACCTATTCTTCTTTTAACTGATGAGGATTATAATGAAAATGGCATGGGAGGTATTTTTGAAAAGTTTAAATCTTCTTATGAAACCAATATAGAAGTTTTTAATATGTTACAAAANACAATCACTGGATGGCCAGGAGGGAAGCCAAATGCTGATGANACATCAAGACCCGAAAAATCTCATCCAAGCAAAAAAAGAGTAATTATTTTTTCTCCTCATCCAGATGACGACGTCATATCTATGGGNGGAACATTTGAAAGATTAATANAGCAAGGACACGATGTGCATGTTGCATACCAAACTTCAGGAAACACTGCTGTATGGGATGAATATATATTAGAAATTTTTGATTTAAATAATAATATTTCTCAAGTATTGAGTAACAATAGAATTTTTTTAGAATCAATAAAAAANCATTCTCAAAAAATTAAAAATTATNTAGAGGATAAAATTGATTTTGAAGGGTTTCAAATTTTGAATGAGATAAAAGGTTCTATTAGGAAATCTGAAGCATATCANGCTTGTAAATTTTTGGGGCTTGATAAAAAAAATAATATTCATTATCTAGAAATGCCTTTTTANCAAATGGGGGCGAAAAAGAAAAGTGATATATCTTCAGCTGATATCAGCATAGTTGAAAATTTAATTAAAAAAATAAAACCCCATCAAATTTTTGCAGCGGGTGACCTAAGTGACCCTCATGGCACTCACAGGCTATGCTTAAGAGCAATTTACAGAGCNATAAATAATATTAAAAACTTATCCTTTATGAAAAAATGTTCTGTTTGGTTATATGCAGGAGCGTGGAATGAATGGAAAATAAACGATATTGATATGGCAATTCCTATGAGCCCTGATCAGATTATCAAAAAAAGAAAAGCTATATATAAACATAAATCTCAGAAAGATGGTGCTGTTTTCCCTGGAAATGATCCAAGAGAGTTTTGGCAAAGAGCTGAGGAAAGAAATGCTAAAACTGCAATAACCTATTCTGATTTAGGNCTTGCAAAATATGCTGCAATTGAAGGATTTAAGAGATATAAATAAAACCTTTTAGGCCTCTATAGATTTTGAGAAAAACCTTAAAATTATAATTCCAATTACAATAAAGGTCATTCCTAAAATTCCAGGTCCATCTAAAACTTGATTATACTTAAAATATCCAATTAATGAAATTAATAGTATNCCCATTCCACTCCATATAGCATAAGTAATACCAACAGACATCTCTTTTAATGTAAGAGACATAAAATAAAAAGTTAAGNAGTAACCTACNATAACAACTACAGACGGTAATNTTTTAGAAAAACCTTCAGACTCTTTTAATGCTGANGTTGCAATAACTTCAGTGATAATCGCAACTAATAGATAAATCCATTTCATAAGGTTGTGGTGCTGGGTGGACTCGAACCACCGACTCACGGATTTTCAGTCCGATGCTCTACCACCTGAGCTACAGCACCTGATGAAATATTTGCAAACCTAATTAAATAAACATTTCTCACAAAATTATTATTTTTGAAATTAGTCTTTATTTATGAACCTTATTTCGCAATTTTTTTTTCTTGCTTTATTAGTCTCCTGTGGATATATAATTTACAGAAGAATAAACTTTATAAAAAGAAATATTTCATTAGGAAAAAAATCTTATTCCTCAAAATCANATAAGGAAACTCGACTCAAAAATTTACTTCTTGTTGCTTTTGGTCAAAGTAAAATGTTTAAAAAAATAATACCTGCAATTCTTCATCTGATGATTTATTTAGGCTTTATAATTATTAATATTGAAATAATTGAAATTATTTTAGATGGTATTTTGGGTAGACACCGTATCTTTCTTGAATTAGGTATGCCATATTATAATGTTTTCATATCAATCATAGAGTTCTTTATTGTTCTTGTCCTTATCTCATGTATTATCTTCTTAATTCGAAGAAACGTNTTGAAAATTAAAAGATTTATAAGTCCAGAACTAAAGGGGTGGCCATTTCTTGATGCTAATTTGATTTTAATTTTTGAGATAATTTTAATGATAGCAATATTAACTATGAACGCAACAGACCTTGTACTTCAAGATTTAAATGAATACAATAAAACAGGCAGCTTTTACTTTTCTAGTTTCATAAAACCATTATTTATAGGAGTAAACATTTCTAATTTAATAATAATAGAAAGAGTAGCATGGTGGATACATATTATTGGAATACTTCTCTTCGCAATATATGTTTCATACTCAAAACACCTTCATATTTTTCTTGCATTTCCTAACATATACCATTCTAATGATCAAGAATTAGGAAAAATGAATAATATGAAAAGCATTACAAATGAGATAAATGTCATGATGGGCAAACCATCTGAAGATAATCAACAAGATGTCCCAACAAGATTTGGGGTAAAAGATGTGGAAGATCTTTCTTGGAAAAATATTTTAGATGCATACTCTTGTTCTGAGTGTGGAAGATGCACCTCCGTATGCCCCCCAAATATTACTGGAAAAAAACTTTCTCCAAGAAAAATAATGATGGATGTCAGAGATAGAGCTGAAGAAATTGGAAATAAAATTGATAAAAATAAAAAGTATGATGATAAAAGCTTAGTTGGTGACTATATAACTTATGAGGAAATATTTGCTTGTACATCATGTAATGCTTGCGTAGAAGAATGTCCACTAAACATAAATCCTCTTGATATTATTTTAGAGAGCAGAAGATACTCTGCTTTAGAAGAATCAAATCTTCCAAATGAATGGAACTCTATGCTGCAGAATGTTGAAACAAATTTTTCACCTTGGAAATTNCCTATAGATCAAAGAGGAGATTGGTATAAAAAAGAATCATGAAAGTAAAGACCATAAATGAGTTTATAGCATCAAATAGTAACCCTGAAATTCTATTTTGGGTGGGATGTGCTGGTTCATTTGATGATAGATATAAAAAAGTAACAAAGGCATTTGTAAGAATATTGAATAAGCTTAACATTGACTTTGCTATACTTGGTGATGAAGAAAGTTGTACTGGTGATCCTGCAAGAAGAGCAGGAAACGAATACTTATTTCAAATGCAGGCTCTTAATAATATAGAAATATTAAATAAATATAAAATAGAAAAAATAGTAACGATGTGTCCACATTGCTTTAATACAATTAAAAATGAATANCCTGAACTCGGGGGAAATTATGAAGTATTACACCACACTGAATTTTTAAATGAACTTATTGAAGAAGGTAAATTAATTTCGAAAAAAACAAACAGAAAAATGACTTACCATGACTCATGCTATCTTGGGAGAGGAAATAAGATTTACGAAGCCCCTAGAAATATTATTCGATCAATTACAGATAATTTAGTTGAAATGAACAGAGCAAAAGAGAACGGATTGTGCTGCGGTGCTGGAGGATCACAAATTTTTAAGGAATCAGAGAAAGGTAAGGTTGAAATAAATATAGAAAGGATTAAAGATGTTGAACAGGCAAACCCACAAACTTTAGTCGCAGCGTGTCCATTTTGTATGACAATGATGAGTGATGGGTTAAACGAAAAAAACCTAAACTCAAATATTGATATTAAAGATATAACAGAGATAATTGAAGAAAATTTAGAAAATTAATATGTATGTTTCTTTTGATCATATAGACAAAACTGCAAAATCATGGGTTTATTCTCTTGAAAAAAAGTGTAGTAATCATATTCAAGATTTAGATATCTTTTTAAAAGATCTTTGCGAGAACTGGAAATCTCACAATCAACCTGTTAAGGCATCTTATAAAATTTATGAAGATAGTTTTATTATTTTATTTGCNGAGAATAGTATTAGTGGNTGTTCTATAGATAACTCAAATAAGTTAATAAGAGAAAAATTAAATGATTTAAATATTGATATAATGTCTAATTCTAAAATAGGTATCTTTAATGATGNTAAATTAGTATACTACGATAGGTTATCTTTAATAAATAAACTCAAAGAAGGAAAAGTAGATATTTATAAAAAAATGATAAACACCACAATTCAAACTAAAGAGGATTTTAATAAAAAATGGATTTTAGAAATAAATAATTCTTGGTTAGTTAATTTTATAAAATGATTAAGATAAATAGATTATATATTATTCTGACTCTTTTAAGCTCATGTGTGACTACAAAGACAGCATTAAAAAATTTTAATAATGCAGAGTATTATGATGCTGCAACTAAATTTGAAAAAATAATAAAAGAAGGTGATTCACAAAATAGTTTTCTTCTAGGTGAAGCATTAAGGAAATCAAATAGATTATGGCAAGCTCAAAAGTATTACACAGATGCCATTAATTATGGATATAAAGAAGAAATAGCTTACTATTATTTAGCCTTATCTTTAAAATCAAATAATGACTACGATAAGGCAGATTCTCTAATTTCAAATTATTTAGGAAAGGGTAAAAATCAAAACGTAATATCTTTAATGAGAAGAGAACTTCAATATATAAATAACTTAAAAAACTATCCTGATACAAGCTATTACAGAGTCAAAAACTTAAACGCTATCAATACAGAGTTTGCGGAATACTCCCCTTCTTTTTCTAATGATAAATTATATTTTGTATCAAATAGGGTATCAGAAAAAATTTATAGTGGAACTGGAACTCCATTTACTGATCTGTTTGAAGTTAAAACTCGTGGTGCTAATGTAGATTTAAACTCTCTGAAAAAATTGGATGACAATATAAATAATGAGAAAGTTAATGAAGGTTCAATTACATTTTCAGAAGACGGTATGTATATGATTTTTGCAAAGGGAAACGATGGTAAGAACTCAGGAAGAAATAATGTTGATTTATATTGGTCAAGATTTAGAAGAGGAGGATGGACCAATCCAAGGCTTCTAAATGTTAACACATCAAGAAGTTGGGACTCAACTCCTTATTTATCAAAAGATGGCAAAACTTTATATTTTGCCTCAAATAGATCAAAAGGTTATGGGGGAACTGATATTTATAAAGCCAACGTAAATAGAAGAGGCAGATGGATTAATATTCAAAATTTAGGTCCAGAAATAAATACTCCAGGTAATGAGCTTTTCCCTTCTGTTACCGAAGACGGGNGGCTTTATTTCTCTTCAGACAATCATGAGGGGTTTGGAGGTTTAGATATTTTTGTTGCTACTAGAAGAGGGGGTAAAATCACTATTTCAAATCCTGGAAAACCATTAAACTCAAGAGGTGACGATTTTGGTGTAAACCCTTATAACCCAACTAGGGGCTTTTTTACTTCCAATAGAGATGGTGGAAAAGGTGATGATGATATTTATACTTTTGTAAATGACGATCCCAATTTAAAGATTGTCAATTATGTTCTAAAAGGAACAACACTTACTCAGAAAAATGATGATAGAGAGCTTATAATTTTAGGCAATAGTTCAGTAAAACTTTTGGATAAAGAAGGAGTTGTTATTGAAGAAACATTTACAGATGATAATGGTGAGTTTGAGTTTATTGTTTATACAGACGAAGAATACCTACTAATCGGAGAAAAAGAAAATTATTTTAGTACAAGAGGAGACTTTTCAACAATTGGTAAAGAATTAGATAAAACAAAACTTAAAGAATTTATAACTAATGTTGAATTTGAAAAAAACTTGATTTTAGATAGAATTATTGTAAATAAATCCATTGTTCTAGATAATATCTATTATGATCTTGACAAGGCTGATATTAGAGAAGACGCAGCAATTGAACTAGATAAATTAGTTATTATTCTTGAAGATAATCCTAATATAAGTATAGAATTAAGCTCTCATACTGATGACAGATCCTCTGTAGAATACAATCAAGATTTATCTCAAAGAAGAGCAGAATCTGCAGTTTCTTATATCCTCAGCAAAGGAATTGACAGGAGTAGAATTAGCGCTAAAGGTTATGGTGAATCTCAACTACTAATTTTAAATGCAAAAACAGAAGATGAACATCAAATTAATAGAAGAACTGAATTCAAAGTTACCAGTTATGAGTTTATTGATAGTTCAAATAGCGAAGATGAAGAAGAAAGATTTTTTAATATCAACAATTAGAAATAAATGTCAAAAAGATATTTAGAAAGAGGTGTATCAGCTCAAAAAGAAGACGTCCACAATGCAATAAAAAATCAAAATAAAGGTTTATTTGATAATACATTCTGCAAAATAGTACCGGATATTTTATCTAATGATCCAGAGTACTGTAATGTAATGCATGCCGACGGCGCAGGTACAAAATCTGCACTAGCATATTTATATTGGAAAGAAACAGGAGATATTAGTGTTTGGAGAGGAATAGCTCAAGATTCTCTTATTATGAATATTGATGATCTAATTTGTGTAGGAGCAACTAATAATATAATAATGTCTTCTACAATTGGAAGAAATAAACACCTCATCCCAGGAGAAGTGATTTCTGAAATAATTGAAGGAAACTCTGATGTTATCAAGATGTTGAATAATCATGGCATAAATATAGTATCAGCGGGCGGAGAAACAGCTGACGTAGGCGATATTACTAAAACTATACTTGTTGATAGTACAGTTATAGCAAGAGAGAAAAGAAATAAAATAGTTAATTGTGAGATTAAAGAGGGAAATGTAATTGTGGGGTTATCTTCATATGGTATGTCATCTTATGAAAGTGAATATAATAGTGGTATTGGGAGTAATGGATTAACTTCTGCAAGACATGATATTTTATCAAAAGTTTATGCTGAAAAATATCCTGAAACCTACTCATCCGAAACTAATAAAGATTTTATATACTGTGGTAATCACTTACTTACAGACGATTGTGAAACACATAGAAATATTGGAAAACTATTATTGTCACCAACAAGAACATACGCTCCAATTATTTTAAAAATATTAGAAAACCATTTCAAAAACATATCTGGTATTATTCATTGTACAGGAGGAGGGCAAACTAAAGTATTGCATTTTACAAAAAATAAAAAAATCATTAAAAATAACCTATTTGAAGTACCTGAAGTCTTTAAAATAATCCAAAAAGACACAAATATATCAACAAAAGAAATGTTTGAAGTATTCAATATGGGACATAGAATGGAAATATATTGTGATCAAGGTGTCGCTCAAGAGGTTATTTCAATATCAAAAGAATTTAAAATTGATGCTAAAATTATTGGACACGTTGAAAAATCAAACCAAAACACATTAGTATTAGAGACAGAAGATGAAACTGTAGAATATTAATTGTATAATCGTTTAGACAAATATGAAATCTGAAATAATCCGCAAACTTATCAAGACGTGTGGCAAAAAACATGTATTGACTGAAAATTGGAGTAAAGAAACATACTGTAAAGGCTGGAGATATGGAAGCGGACATGCTATAGCTGTTGTTAAGCCAGGAACATTACTTGAAATCTGGAAAGTCTTAAATGTTTGTAATGATTCCAACTTGATAATTATCATGCAAGCAGCAAACACTGGTTTAACTGGTGGATCAACTCCATATGGAGAGGATTATGACCGAGATATAGTCATTATCAATACTATGAGAATTAATGACATTCATTTACTAGATAACGCAAAACAAATAATAGGACTAACGGGGAGCACTTTATATGATCTTGAAAGAAAATTAGATCCATATGATAGAGAGCCTCATTCAGTAATTGGCTCAACTAGTATTGGAGCTTCAATAATTGGAGGCATATGTAATAACTCAGGTGGCTCTTTGGTACAAAGAGGACCATCATACACTGAATTAGCACTATACGCAAGAATAAATGAGAGAGGAAGCTTAGAGTTAATCAATGAATTGGATATCTACCTAGGTGATGAACCAGAAGAAATTCTAAAGAATCTTGAGGGCAAAAGATATGAGAAAAAAGATATTATCCACTCAAAAAAAATAGCCTCAGATAATATGTATTCTCAAATAGTTAGAGATATTGACTCTAAAACCCCTGCAAGATTCAACTCGGATGACAGATTATTATATGGAGCATCAGGTAGCTCAGGAAAAGTAGCTGTTTTTGCAGTTAGACTAAACACCTATCCAAAGCCCCAAAAGAGCCAAGTTTTTTATGTTGGCACCAATGATTCTGAAATTTTTTGGAAAATCAGAAGAGATATACTTTCAAAATTTAAAACATTACCGATCTTAGGTGATTATCTGCATAGAGATTGTTATGATGCTGCAAAAAAATATAGCAAAGATAATTTTATTGTAATTGAAAAATTAGGGACTAAATTTCTTCCAACTCTTTTCGAATTAAAAAGAAGTGTTGATCTTCTATCAAAAAAATTTAGTTTTTTGCCTAATAAATTATCAGATAAAATAATGCAATTCGTTAGCACTCTTCTCCCTAATCATCTTCCAAAAAGAATGGAAAATTTCAGAGATTCATATGAACATCACTGGATAATTGAAATGGGTGATGAGGGTATATATGAAGCAAAAAAATACTTTGATAAATTTTTTAAAGATAATGAGGGCGACTTTTTTGAATGTACAGAAAAAGAAGCTAAAAAAGCTCAACTTCATAGATTTGTTTCAGCAAGTGCTTTCGGTCGATATCAGACAATTTATGAAGAAAGTATCGGTGGAGCTATGTCTCTTGATGTAGCATTTCCAAGAAATGAAAAAAATTGGTTTGAAAAATTACCTTCGGAAATTGATGATTTAATAGAACTAAAATTGTATTACGGACACTTATTCTGCCATGTATTACACCAAAATTATATTATAAAAAAAGGCGTAGATCCTAAAAAAATTTTAGAGAAGTTATTAAAAATATATGATGAGAGAGGTGCTGAATACCCAGCAGAGCATAATGTGGGACATGAATATAATGCTAAGACTAANTTATTAAAGTTTTATAAGAAACTNGATCCAACAAATAGCTTTAATCCTGGAATTGGTNAGTCAAGTAAAAAAANAAACTGGAAATAACTNAAGAAGTTTTCAAAATTGATATTTTACTCTTTTCTGAAGTAAATCAAATAAATTTTGATAGTATAATTGTTTTCTTATATTTGCATCTCAAAAAAAAAATATGATTAGAGTTTCAATTAAAGAAAACGAAGACATAAATAGAGCCTTAAAAAGGTTCAAAAAAAAGTTTGAAAAAGCTCAGGTGATTAAAGATTATAGAAGTAATACTTTCTATACAAAAAAATCAGTATCATTAAGAGAAGAAAAACTTAGAGCAAGTTACGTTCAAAAGCTAAGATCTAAAGAAGCATAAATTTATTATCTTTCATGTTCAATGAAAGACGCCTTCATTAAGTATTTAAAATTTGAAAAAAGATTAAGTNATCATACTATTCTTAGTTATGATAATGATCTAAAACAATTTGAAAGCTTTTTTANGACTTATTCTACAAATAAAGAAATNAAAACAACTGATAAAAGAGCAATAAGATCATGGATTGTTGAGTTATCACTTAAAAANTTATCCCCAAAATCAATTAATAGAAAAATAGCTACCTTAAAGTCTTTCTTTAAATTTCTTATAAAAAGAGANGTTATAGAAATAAANCCCNCCACAAATATTACTTCNCTTAAAACGGATCAAAAAATACCAAATTTTTTAAAAGAGAAAGACGTAAATTTTCTATTTGACAATTTAATACTAGAAAAGAATTTTAACGGAGAAAGAGANATGATGATTCTTGAACTTTTATATGGTACAGGAATACGTATTTCCGAATTAATTAATTTAAAAACTAGAAATATTAACCTACCAAAAAAAGAAATGAAGATAATGGGAAAAAGAAAAAAAGAAAGAATTATCCCGCTTCACCAACAGATTATAAGTCAAATAAAAAAATACCTTGATAAAAAAAATGAAATCAAATCAACTCATGAATTTCTTCTTTGTACAAATAAAGGAAAAAAGTTATATCCTATGTTGATTTATAGAATTGTTAAAAAACATCTATCCTCATTGATAAATAGCAAAAAATATAANCCTCATCTTTTAAGACACACCTTTGCAACACATATATTAAATAAGGGAGGAGATTTAAACTCCATAAAAGANCTTTTAGGCCATGAAAGTCTAGCAGCAACCCAAATATATACTCATAACTCAATAGAAAAATTAAAAGAAACATTCAAAGCTTCACATCCGAGAGCCTAAAAANGCTTCTAAAGCCAAAATAAAATCTTTAGGATTTTCAGCATGCACCCAATGCCCTGAATTTTTAACTGATTTTATTAAATATTTTTCAAACTCATTTGATAAATCGTTTTTGTCTTNATCAGTAAAATAATTTGAGTTTTCTCCAAGTATTAGTAGAGTACTGTTCTTGACCTTATTATTTAAAATTATCTTGGAAGATATAGCAGATAAATTTGAATATAATAAATTGATATTAGGAGACCACTCAAANCCTTGACTAGTTCTTTTTAAATTTTTTAAAACAAAATGCCTTTCTCCTGCATTTTTTATTATTTCAGAAACAATAGANTCAGCATCTTTACGAGTCTCCAAATTATTTAATGATATTGAAAAAATTGCATCAAAAACATTATTAAAACGAGTAGATTCATAGTTCTTATTAGCTATATCAACTAATATAAGTTTATCTATTTTATCTTCAAACATATCAACATACTTAAGAGCAAGTTTCCCTCCCATTGAATGTCCTAATAAGGAAAATTTAGTGAGTCCATTTTCTACAAAAAATGAATCCAAANCATTAGCCATGTTTTCNTAAGAAAAATATTTTGTATGATAGGACTTTCCATGATTAGGNAGATCAATAATATACACCTTATATTTTTTAGCAAGATATTTTGAAACAGTTACCCAGTTGTCNAAAGAACCTAAAAGGCCATGAAGAATAACTAAGGGTTTTCCATCCCCAAAGCTTTTATGATTTAAAGTCATGATGACTTTANTTTAGATTTGTAGAGCTTAATTGTTTCTTCAAGGCCAAAAATTAATGAATCACANATTAAAGCATGTCCNATTGATACTTCATGAATTTTAGGAATTGATTCTTTCAAAAACTTTAAATTTTCTAAATCTAAATCATGCCCAGCATTAATTTCTAAGCCATNACTCAATGCATACTCTGTAGATTCTANATAATCTTTAATCGCTAGATTTTTATCTTTTTTAAATAACTCAGCATAAGTACCAGTATATAATTCAATTCGATCAGCACCACATTCAAGAGCTAAGTCAACCATAGATATTTTTGGGTCTATAAATAAAGAAACTTTTGATCCATTTTTTTTTAGTNAAGAAACAACTTGAACCAGGTCTATATTTATATCAGACTTTTTCCAACCTCTATTTGAAGTTATGACATCAGGAGCGTCTGGAACTAAAGTTACTTGTGCCGGTTTAATATCGTTTATTATTTTAAAAAACCTATCATCAGGATAACCTTCAATATTATACTCAGTAGTTACAATTTTTGATATATCATAAACATCATTTAGAGTTATGTGTCTTTCATCTTGCCTTGGATGAACAGTGATCCCATCAGCCCCAAAATCTTCGATTTTTTTAACTAAACCAATTATATCTGGATTGTTACCACCTCTTGCATTTCTCAGTGTTGCTATTTTATTCACATTTACACTTAATCGNGTACTCATTAACTCAGTATTTAATAAATTTGTATAAAAAAATTATGAGCCTCAAAAATACTATAGATAATCAAATAAAAGAATCTATGTTAAATAAAAGCAAAGAAAGATTAGTTGCACTAAGAGCAATTAAGTCTGCTATCCTTCTCGAAGAAAAAAATGGAGGATCAAAAAAGTTAGAAGATGTTCAAATTTTAATGAGGTTAATAAAACAAAGAAAAGATTCCTCTGAGCTTTATAAAGAACAAAATAGANTTGACTTATCAGAAAAGGAAGAAAGTGAAATTAAGATTATACAAGAATTTCTTCCTAAACAAATTACTGATGAGGAACTAGATAATGAATTAGATAAAATCATTAATAACCTTAATGCTGAGTCAATTAAAGATATGGGAAGAGTTATGGGTGTTGCCTCGAAGACATTATCTGGCAAAGCTGAAAATTCTAGAATTGCTCAGAAAATTAAAGAAAAATTAAATTGAATATAGTTGATATTTTCTTTGCTTTTTTCTTGATATATTTTTCCTATAAAGGATTCAGAAAAGGATTCATGATAAGCTTAATAGGTTTTTTTTCAATATTCTTAAGTATCATCATTTCTTTAAATTATTCTCATATCATTTCTGGTATTTTATTTAACTTTTTCCCAGCTTCTGAAAAACTAGNACTAGGATTTGTTTCAATAGTTTTGACATTTTTTTTATCAACATTAGTAATTCATAAGCTAACAAAAGCAATAAAATATATTATTGATATGACATTAATTGGAATTATTGATGATATATCAGGTGCTTTTTTTGGATTTATAACTACAGCTTTATTTATAAGTTTCATAATTAATATTTTACAATATTTTGATGTTACAATTTTTGAACAAGAAATAAAAAATTCTTTTATAAGCTATTATCTCCTTGATTTAGCTCCTAATACTTTAGCTTTATTTGTTGATTTCTTTCCTTCATTAGAGTTTATAGCTGAAGGATATGAAAATAATAAAATTACTACTTAATGATTGATAACAAAATTTATATTGAAAAAGGTAAGGGTGAACCAATAATTCTTCTTCATGGACTTTTTGGNGCGTTAAGTAATTGGAAAACGGTAGTTAATGAGTTTTCTAAAACACATAGAGTAATTATACCTAAAATTCCTTTAACTGAGGTAGATGTAAAAAAAGCTAATTTAGAATCATTAACAGATTATGTCCGAAAATTTATTAATAAACAGAAACTAAAAAATTTTATTTTGATTGGTAATTCACTGGGAGGACATATTGCTTTGATTTACTCTATTTTATACCCTAAAAAAGTAAAAAAATTAATTCTAACAGGAAGTTCAGGTTTATATGAAAACTCTTTTGGTGGCACATTTCCAAAAAGAGGTGATTATAATTATATAGAAGATAGGATAAACCATACCTTTTATAATCCAGATATNTTAACAAGAAAATATGTAGATGATATTTTTAAAACCCTTAACAACAATGCTAAATGTTTGAANATTATAACTATTGCTAGGTCTGCTCAAAGAAATAATCTTGCTAAAAAACTATATAAAATTAAGTGTCCAACTCTTTTAGTTTGGGGACTAAACGACACTATCACTCCTCCCTCTGTAGCACATCAATTCCATAAATTAATAATAAAATCTAAATTAAAATTTATTGATAAATGCTGCCATGCTCCAATGATGGAAAGCCCAAAGATGTTTAATAAAATTATAAAACCATTTATTTTATCTTAAAAATGATTGTAGGTATAAACGGAATAAATATTAAAGGAGAAAAAAGAAAAACCTTAAAAACCCTAATTAATTTACTTAATAATAAAGGAATTAATACTCTTTTATCAGAGCAGCTGTTAAAGTCCTTTCCTAATGACAACTNNAAAAGATATAAAGTTTCCGATTTAAGTAAAATAGATTTTATTATAAGCTTTGGAGGTGATGGAACATTACTTAACACAGTTACACATGTTGGAAATACAAAAGTTAAAATTTTAGGGGTAAATGTTGGAAAATTAGGNTTCTTATCTTTTGATGTCTATGATGTTTTTGAAAAACTAATTGATGATATTATAAATCATAACTACACTCTTGAAAAAAGATCTTTAGTTTCTTTAGAGCATAAAGGAACTACAATAAATGAAAACTTTGCACTAAATGAAATTTCTGTTATAAAAAAAGATTCTTCTTCAATGATAAAAATACATTGNTATATTGATGATAAATTTATATGCACATACTGGTCGGACGGACTAATAATTTCAACACCAACTGGCTCAACAGGATATTCGTTATCTTGTGGTGGACCAATTCTAACTCCAGACACCAATAATTTAGTAATTACTCCAATAAGCCCTCACAATTTAGGTTTAAGAAGTATTATTATTTCAGATTCATCGAAAATAAAACTTAAGATTGAANACCAAAANTATAATTTTTTAGTCTCTATGGACTCAAGATCTTATACCTTTAAAGGTGATCAAAGCTTTATTATTAAAAAATCAAACTTTANAATAAATCTAATTCATCCGAATAATTTTGATTTTTTTGAGACACTTAGAAAAAAATTAAATTGGGGATTTGATTTAAGAAATTAAAAGAATTTTAATTTTTATTCGTTATAAAAAAATGAGATTTAAAATATTTTTTCTGTTGCTTATAATTTCTAATAATTCCTTAGCGCAATTTTTAGAACCTGGAATAAGTTTAGGGCTTAACTCGTATTCAGGAGACTTAAAAAGAGGTTACTCACTTCAATCTGGTTCACCAGGAATAGAAATTTTCAATAGGTTTAACATCAGTCCCCATCAATCATTTAAGGTCTCATATAAAAGAGGAAAAATAAAAGGTAAAGAGGTTATAGATGATGTATTATCTAATAATAGGAATATGTGGTTTGAAAGTAAATTTTCAGAGTTTTCTGCTAAAATAGAATATAATTTTTTGGATTATTTTGATGAGGTTGAAAAAGAAAACTTTACGCCTTACCTCCTTTTTGGGTTGGGTGGTACTATTATAGAAAACATAACAAGTAGAGATGATAAATTATCAAAAAACAAAAAGCTTATTTTAAATATTCCATTTGGCATGGGATTAAAATACTTAATAAACAAACAATTTTCTCTTGCTATTGAATTTGAAATTAAAAAAACGTTTTATGATGAAATAGATTATTTAACAGGCGCAAATACAAAAGACATTGATAATATTACTGGGCTTAATTTTAATAATAGTCAAAAGAATTATCAATATGGAAGTGGAAATAATAATGATTTTTATTATTTCACAGGAATAAGCTTAAGCTATATTTTTTACAGAATACCATGTCCTAAAAATTCTGCACCATTTAATAGTATATATTAGATTTGTAAAATGATCCATTCAGAAAAAACCCCTCAACATATCGCAATTATAATGGATGGAAATGGAAGGTGGGCAAAGAAAAGAAATGAAAACAGAATTCAGGGACACATGCAAGCAAAAAAAAGTGTAAGAGACTCAATTGAATTTTGTGTTGAAAAAAACATTAAATATTTAACCTTATTTGCTTTTTCAACTGAAAACTGGAACAGACCAAAGGTAGAGGTAAAAGCATTAATGAGTTTATTAAAGAATGTGATTAGCGACGAATTAAACAATTTGATCGATCAAAATATAAAATTCAACATAATAGGAGATATTAGCTTATTACCAAAAAAGACAAAGGAAAGTTTAGAATCAGCAATTAAAAAAACATCAGATAATAAAGGATTAAACCTCATTTTAGCAATAAATTATTCTGGAAAATGGGATATTTTAAATGCTACCAAAAAAATATTAAAGAATAGAGATACTATAGATTTAGCTAATTTTAACGAAAAAATTTTTGAAAAAAACTTATCTACATATAATATTCCGGATCCGGAACTAATTATTAGAACTAGTGGGGAAGAAAGNATAAGTAATTTTTATTTATGGCAAGCTGCTTATTCTGANTTATACTTTACGGATATTTTATGGCCTGATTTTGATAAAAATGAATTAAATAATGCTATTTTCGAGTTTAAAAAAAGAAANAGAAGGTTTGGAAAAATCTAAAAATATCAAAAAGTACGGTTTGTTAATTATAATGCTATGTTTTTATAGCATTGGAATTTCACAAATAAGATATAATATTAATAATGAACAACAAATCGCAATAAGCTATACTAATCCTAAAACTTATGAGGTTGCTGAAATTGAAGTAATTGGCGAAAAGTATTTAGATGAAGTTGCATTAAAGTCTTTAGCTGGAATAAAAGTNGGAGACAAAATTTCTATTCCAGGAGATGCTATATCTGGAGCAATTAAAAAGCTTTGGAAACAAGGAATTATAGGTGACATCAAAATATTAATTAATAAAATTGAAGATGATAAAGTTTATTTATCAATTGTTTTAAAAGAAAGGCCTAGGTTAAGTACTTTTAGTATCAGAGGTATAGGAAGAACACAAAAAACTGAACTTACTGAAAAAATAAATTTAATTAGAGGTAGAATAGTCACAGATGCTGTTATTAAAAATACACAAAACATAATAGAAACATTCTTTAAGAAAAAGGGGTTTTACAATGTAGATGTTGGTATTCAGCAAGAAGTTGACACTATAGTTGCAAATAGTATTAGATTAGATATAAGCGTTAATAAAAACAAAAAAGTAAAAATAGATAATGTGTTCTTTGATGGAAATAAAAATTTTTCAAATGCTAAACTTAAATCCAAACTTAAAAAATCNGGTGAAAGGGCAAGANTTACTTTATTTAAAGAAATTTTTAATAAAACATTATCATTAATTAAACCTAAAAATTTATTTGGTGAAAAAGAAGGTTTAAATCCTGATGAACTTATTGAATTTGTTACAGACAATGCAAAAATTAATATTCTAAAGTCNAGTAAATTCATAGCAGCAGAACTAGATAATGATAAAGATAATTTAATTGCTTTTTATCAATCTAAAGGGTATAGAGATATTAAAATAGTTGAAGAAGATGTAATTAGAAANGGAGATTATGTTAATATAAACTTAAGTCTTGATCCTGGAAATAAATATTTTTTCAGAAATATAAATTGGGTAGGAAATTATATATATGAGGAAGATATTTTGAATGAAGTTCTTGGAATAAAATCAGGAGATGTTTACGATACTGAGACTCTTGAAAAGAAAATAACCTATAATCCAAAAGGTTCTGACGTATCATCATTATATCAAGATAATGGTTATTTATTTTCCAATATACAACCAATAGAAATTGGAATTATAAACGACTCCGTTGATATTGAGATGAGAGTTTATGAGGGTGCTCAAGCAACAATTAACAAAATATTAATTAGAGGAAATGATCGTACTAGTGATCATGTAATAAGAAGAGAATTAAGGACAATTCCTGGTCAAAAATATAATAGATCAGAATTGATAAGAACACAAAGAGAACTTTCTCAANTAGGTTATTTTGATCCTGAAAANATAAATCCAATTCCTGTACCTAACCCACAAAATGAAACTGTGGATATTACATGGGAGGTTGAAGAAAAACCTAGTGATCAAGTTGAGCTTTCCGGTGGATGGGGTGGTTATTTTGGATTTGTTGGAACTGTAGGTTTAAGTTTTAGCAATTTTTCTGTAAAAAANATTAAAGACTTTAGTAAATGGAGACCTCTTCCGGTTGGGGATGGACAAAAACTATCTGTTAGNGTTCAGGCGAATGGAAGACAATTCCAAACATATTCATTTACTTTTTCAGAGCCTTGGTTAGGTGGAAGAAAACCTAATAATTTTAGTATTAATTACAGTTATTCTGTAAATAGAATGTTAGATTTTTTTGGAACTGGTGGATACAATCCTTACGGTGGATATGGTGGATATGGTGGACTTGGTGGACTTGGCGGATATGGTGGACTTGGCGGATATGGTGGATATGGCGGATATGGTGGATATGGNGGATATGGTGGATATGGTGGATATGGTNGANNNGGTGGATATGGTGGATAT
>NZVP01000031.1 GCA_002697405.1 Flammeovirgaceae bacterium | reverse complement strand
ATATACTAATTCTAATTTTAAAAAAAGCGAAATAAATTTAGCATTGACCTTATATCATATATTTAAATCTTTAAATGTTAAAATTGATTTTTTTAATGTTGCATATTTAATTGGATTAAAAAATGATAGATTTAGAAACAATTATACTTGTATATTATTAAGAATACCATTTTGAGCATATAATGAAAAATGAAAGGATAGTAAAATTAAAATTATATTTTTCATCTATATTAATTTAACGCCTAATCCAGGAGAATCTAATGGCTGAAGAACTCCATCTTTCAAGTTGAACCCTCCACTAACAATATCTTTCTCTAAATCAAAGCTACCATCTAAATCAAGATATTTTGTGTTTTTAAAAGAAAGAGCAGTATTTAGTGCTGCGGATATACTAATTATACTCTCATCATTACATCCCCACATTAAATCAATATTATTTTGATATGCTTGATTTGCAATCTGTTGACCAGAAGTAATACCACCGCATTTCATCAATTTAATATTAAAAATTTTACCATAATTTTCACTAGATAATTTTATTGCATCTTTAAAATTAACGAGGCTCTCATCTAATGCAATTAGATCCTTAATTTTAGATGGAAACTTTAAGTAATTAGTTAAATTATCTACAGACAATGGCTGTTCAATTAATTCGATCTGTTTAGTTTGATCATAAAACTTAATTGTATCATCTAAAGACCAGCCTTGATTTGCATCAATCCTTATCTTAATCTTTTCACCAAACTTTTCATTGATAATATTAATTCTTCTAATATCTTCATCAACATCATTTCCTAATTTTATTTTTATATAGTTGAAGCCCATACCTATATACTCATTAATTTCAGATATAGTTTCTTTAGTATTCTTAATTCCAACAGTTATAGATGTTGGAAGAGATTTAATTTTTCTTCCCAAAAATTTTCCTATGGATATACCAAGATTCTTACAGTATGCATCATAAATAGCAAGGTTGAAAGCAGCTTTTGATCCTGGATCTCCAATAAATTCATTTTCTATATCATTAATAATCATCCAGAAAGAATCAATATTATTACCTTTTAAATGATCTATATATTCTTTTGAGTTATTATATGAATCCATAGTATCTAATCCAACTACATATTTTGAAACGCTTGATGAACCTAAACCTACTGTCCCATCAGATAATATAATTTTCACTACAAGAGTCTTAATAGATGATGTAGTCTTGTACGCAATAGTGTAAGGTCTTGTGAGATCAATGTCAATTATATCAATCTCAATATTTTCAATTTTCATAAAACTTGTTTTGTAAAATTTCTAAAATACCGTCAAGGCCATCGTCTATTGGTAGAAAAACAGGAATATCTAAATCTTTAGAAATTAACTCTTTATGGTATATTTTTTCTTGCTCTGTCATTCCCTGGGTATTAAGAGTAATAGCAATTACATCTTTTCCATATGAATTAATCAATTTAATTTCAGAATCTAAGGAGGGCATAACTGCATTAACATGTTCCCAACCATCAAAATATTTTCTTTTTGGAGAGTGCTGTAGAATTACCCCATCTACATCAGCAGAAATTAAAAATTCACTACCGCATGGGCCTGAAGGATTTCTTAAAGCAGCCTGACCTTCAATTAGTATATATTGTGGTTTTTTTGAGATATAACANTCATATACTGCCCTCTCAAGTTCACCAGAAACAAAGTCATTTAANGTTGAATCAAATATGAACCCATGCTCCCAGCCCTGCATCCATCCTGTTTGACCTGTATATACCATATCAGATATTATATTATTCTTCTNTAAATTCTCAACTACAAGTTTTGCTGTAGTTCTTTTACCTAATCCACAGTCGGTACCTAAAACTACAATCTTTGGNACTTTAACTTCATGTATTTTACCAGACCAAAAACTTAACTCATTCCTAGGTCTAGATGCTCTTATATCAAAAATCTCAGAATTATTTTGATTAGAAATTTTGACTAATTCTTCATCTTCATTTAAAATAGAGTGAAGACCATTAATAATTGANATACCATTTTTCAAGGATAATATAACATCTCCCCTCATCTTGTCAGGAAGTAAACCACCAGCNGAAGCTACTCCTATTATACAGTAATCAACCTTTAGAGAAGATTGAAGAAAGGAATTAATATCTTTAAAAATTGGGATATCAGATACACTATCCAATAAATCTATTTTACCATTTTTATCAATATGAACATATTTTTCTGAGAAACTGCTATCAATTACTGCAACTACATTAAACCTCTTAGAACCTCTTATCAATCCGTGAGCAGTCTTAGCTGATTTTGAATTAAATTTTCCGTTAGTTAAAACAACTGCATTTCCTTTAATGTTCATTAGAATATGATAAATAGTAATGTATTTTCAATAATAATAATTTTTGAGATTTATATTTGCGAATATCATGAAAAATTCACTNTCAAAAAGCCAAATAGAAATTCTTGAAAATAAAGGTACTGAGCCAGCATTTTCAGGTGATTTATTNTATAATGATGAAAANGGAAATTACAAATGTGTNGGCTGTAACAATCTTCTATTTTCATCAAATGANAAATATGATTCAGGATCTGGTTGGCCTAGCTTTTCTGATATTANGTCAAATGATTCAATAATCACAAAAAATGATTATTCTTATGGTATGGTNAGNACTGAAGTTTTATGTAAGTCTTGNAATGGACATCTAGGTCATGTATTTAATGANGGTCCGTCAANTACTGGAAAAAGATATTGTATTAATTCACTCGTATTAAAATTTGAAAAAAAATGAAATTAGCTGTAGGTATTGATATTGGAGCAACAATTACTAAAATTGGATTAGTTTCTGAGGAAGGAAAATGTATCAAAAAAACATCTTTTAGAACTAAGGAGATAAATAATTTTTCAGATTATATACAAGAATTATATAACTCGATTGAATCAATATGTGATGACCTTAACTCAATATGTGGTATAGGTATTGGTGCTCCAAATGCATCAAAAAATGGAACAATAGAAACTCCCGCTAACTTAAAATGGGAAGGAAAATTAAATCTAGTTGAAGAATTAAAAAATAAAATAAACACTGAAATTCACCTATCTAATGATGCAAATTGTGCTGCAGTTGGAGAAATGATGTATGGTAATGCTAAANATTACAAAGACTTTATTGTAATAACATTAGGAACGGGTCTTGGAAGTGGTATAGTAAGTAATGGGAAGTTAATTGAGGGTTCTGATGGTTTTGCAGCAGAACTTGGTCATTATTCAATTAATAATATGGATAGATTAACTGGTTTAGGAGTTCAGGGAGGACTGGAAGCATATGTTTCTGCTACAGGAATAAAAAGANCAATNATGTATATGTTATCAAAATATATGANTGACAGTGTGTTCAGAGGAATCTCTTTTAATGACTTACATGGGGAGGATATTACAAAAGCAGCAGAGAATAATGATTTTATTGCTATTAAAACTTATGAATATACTGGTAAAATTTTTGGTGAAGCCCTAGCAAANTTTGTTAGTTTCACTCAACCNGAAGCNATAATTTTAACAGGTGGTCTNGTNCACTCAGGAAAATGGATTNTAGAACCAACAAAAAAATCATTTGAAGATAATTTATTACCNTTTTATAGNGGAAAAGTAAAACTTCTTACCTCAGGATTAGAAGATAAAGACTCTGCCATNTTAGGNTCTGCAGCATTAGTATGGAAAAATATTTAATAATTATTNTNTTATTTTTTTTNAATCCNATAATTGGTCANAAAATAAAAGTTGTTGATANTCNAAATGATCCAATTTNTAACGTTGGATTTTTCAANAAAGATCAGACNNAAGCTAAATTTTCAAATTTTAANGGAGAAGTAGATTTATCNGAATTNAAANNNAATGACTCAATAATTNTTCAACATCCNNCATTTAAAAATAAANACATATTAAAATCNTCNATTAAACANAATAANATANTATTAGAAACNAAAATTATAAATATTGATGAAGTTGTTTTTTCTGTTAACAAATGGGAGGAAAATAGAAAAGAGATAACTAATAAAACCCTTACTTTATCTGAAAAAAAAATAAAAGAATTTGCTCCACAAACTTCAGCTGATTTATTAGAGAAATCAGGTGAAATTTTTATTCAAAAAAGCCAACTAGGTGGAGGAAGTCCTATGATAAGAGGTTTTTCAGCAAACAGAATACTAATGACTTTAGATGGTATAAGGCTCAATAATATAATTTATAGGAGTGGAAATATTCATAATATTTTAGGAATTGACCCAAATATATTAGAGGGGGTTGAAGTTTTATTTGGTCCAGCATCTGTAATGTATGGAAGCGATGCTCTTGGGGGAGCAATTAATTTTAAAATTAAAGATCCAATTTTTAATGCAAGTCAAACTAAGTTTAATTCATCTCAAAAATTTCAATATAATTCATCTAGTAATTCAAAACACTACTCTTTAAATTTTGGAATAAGCAGTAAAAAAATTGCTTCAATAACAAGTCTATCCTTAAATTCATTTGAGGATTTAAGATCTGGAAATAAAAGAAAAAAAGAATATAAAGGGTTTGGTTATCGAGATGAATATGTTATTAGAGAAATTAATGAAGATAAAATAATCTTAAATGAAAATAAAAATATTCAAAAATTCAGTGGCTATAATCAGGTTGATTTTATCAATAAATTAAATTTTAAGGTAAATAATAATACAAATATTATCCACGGGTTTTATCTATCTAAATCTTCAAATATTCCAAGATATGATAGATTAACTCTATATGATGATAATTTCATTCCAAAATACAGTGAGTGGTATTATGGTCCTAATTATTTCTTAATGAATAAAATTCAGTTAAATAACTTCTCTAAAACTAAATATTTCGATGCTTTCAGATTAATAATATCACATCAAAAAGTCAAAGAAAGTAGACATGATAGAAAGTTTAAGAATGATTATTTAAATAATAGAAATGAAAATGTTAGCGTTACTGCAATAAATTTTGATTTTGATAAAAAAAATAAAAAAAGTGAAACTTTTTATGGATTTGAATCTATTTATAATAATGTTAATTCAGAAGCAAACAGGATTAATATTGTAAATAATTCAAAAGAAAATATTTCAACTAGATACCCAGGTAATGGAACTAATTTTTACTCAAATTCTATATACATTTCAAATAAGAGAAAATTAGGTCAAATTTTTACAAATATTGGATTAAGAGCGAGCAATAACAGACTCAAATCTATTTTATCCAATGAATTTTATGATTTCCCTTTTGATGAAATTGATATAAAGACATCTTCATTTAGCGGTAATATTGGTTTTAGGTATAACTATAAAAATTCATCATTTAAATTTCAATATTCAAATGGATTTAGATCTCCAAATCTAGATGATGTTGGAAAAATATTTGACTCTGAACCTGGTAATATAATTGTACCAAATGCTAATTTAAAACCAGAATATGTAAATAATTTTGAAATAAATTATGAGCTAGACTATTCAAAACTTAACATAAAAAACTCTATATTTTATATTAGGCTTAATAATGCAATAATAAGAGGAGATGGGAATTTAAATGGTAATGATTCAATTATTTATGATGGTGTTTTAAGTAGAGTTCAACAACTAAATAATGGTGGTAAAGCTTATATATATGGATTTTCTAATATTATAAGATTAAAAGTTAGTGACCCAGTATTGATTGAAAATGCAATATCTTACAGCGAGTCAAGAGATTTATTGAATGGCAGACCATTAAGGCATACACCTCCTTTATTTGGAAAATTTTCTATAACATACTCAAATAGCAAACACCAAATAGGGTATTTTATTAGTTATAATGGGAAAAAAGAATTGAAAAATTTTTCTATCAGCGAATTAAATAAACTATACCTATATCCTGTTACTGGTTCGCCTTCATGGATAACGCATAATTTATTTTATAAATTCAACTATAACTATTTTATAAATTTTGATTTTGGAATTGATAATATATTTGATATACATTACAGAACATATTCCTCGGGAATTAGTGCTCCAGGAAGGAATATAAGATTAGGGATAAATCTAAAATTTTGAAAAAAATAAAACATATAGTTATATCAGGAAATATAGGGGTAGGAAAAACTACTTTATCTGAAAAAATATCTAAAAAATTTAATTGGGAACTTCAACTAGAAGAAGTTAAAGACAACCCATATCTTGATGATTTTTATAAATCTATGAAGGATTGGTCATTCCACCTTCAAATTTTTTTTCTTAATAGTAGGTTTAATCAGATTCAAAAAATATCAGAAAGTAATAATGTAGTAATTCAGGACAGATCAATTTATGAGGATTACGAAGTTTTTACTAAAACACTATACGACTCAGGAGTTTTAATGGAAAGAGAGTTTAATAATTACAAAAGATTATATAACACAATTCTAAAATATATTAATGAACCTGATTTATTGATCTATTTAAGAAATTTAAATATTGATAAAATCATATCAAATATCGATAAGAGAAGTAGAAAATTTGAGAAAGCTATTGATAAGGAATATCTTAAAAAACTTAACTTATACTATGAAAATTGGATAAAAGAACATCCTCAAGATAAGGTATTGACCATAGATTTATCTGAAAATGATTTTATGGAAAACCCTAAATTTTTAAAAAAAATTTATAGTATGATAGAAAAAAAAATTAATGAATTAACTTAACGCTAAGTTCTTTATTAGTTGCTGATTTTTTCCATGGTGCCTTGGATTTATTAGAAAAATCAATCATCAAAAAAACTATTATTAGCAACCAAATAATAACAAATAATAAAAATAACTTCTTAGATCTACGCATATGAATATTAAAGGAAAATTAGTTGAAATTTTTGATACTGTACAAGTTACTGAAACATTTAAAAAAAGAGAATTTATTATAGAAGATAATAAAAATCCTGAGTACCCGGAATATATAAAAGTCGAATTAATTCAAGATAAAGTTTCATTACTTGACTCTCTTAATATTGGAGATGAAATCAATGTGTTAATTAATATTAAAGGAAGAAAATGGGAAGATAAAGAGGGAAATATAAGATATTTTAACTCAATTCAAGGCTGGAAAATTGAGTCAGAAAATCAAGGAATTAATCAAGATACACCCAGCGAGACTGAGAGTCAAGAAAGTGATGACTCAGACCTTCCTTTTTAAGGTCTTATACTTACAATAAAATCTTTTATAGATTCTCTTAAATTACCTTTAGAAATTTCTTTGATGAANTTCGTNCCTATTATTGCTCCTTGAGAATAATTACATGCTTGTTCAAAAGATTCTTTATCTGAAATTCCAAAACCAATAATTGTAGGGTTTTTTAAGGATAAACTATTTATAGTTTTAAAATATTGAATTTGTTTATCATCAAAACTACTTTTATTACCCGTAATTGATGATGATGAAACCATATATATAAACCCATTAGAGTTACCATCAATCTGTCTAATTCTTTCTTNTGAGGTATTTGGAGTTATTAAAGGAATAAATGATAAATTTTCCTTATCAAAAATTGTTTTGAATTCANTTATGTAATCATCTAAGGGAAGGTCTGGNAAAATAAGACCATCTAAATCACATTCTAAGATATTTTTAATGAATTTATTATAACCGAACTGGTACACAGGGTTAACATAACCCATTAAAACAATAGGAATATCAGTTATTTTTCTAATATCTGCTAATTGCTTAAATAATAAATTTAAGTTCATTCCATTATCAATAGCTACATTTGAAGAATCTTGAATTACTGGACCATCTGCTATAGGATCAGAAAATGGCATACCTATCTCTATTAAATCAACACCACATTCATCAAGGATTTTTATAATTTCAGTAGTATCNTTTAAGGAGGGGTAGCCAGCAGTAAAATATATACTTAATATTTTATCTCTTTTTTCTTTAAATAATTTATTTATTCTGTTCATTTTAATATTTACCCCATTTTATATAAGTCTCTAGATCTTTATCTCCTCTTCCTGATAAATTAATAACAACAACTTTTCCCTTCATATCTAATTTATCAAAGACAGAAAATGCATGAGCTGTCTCAATAGCAGGGATAATTCCTTCTAATCTACTGAGCTCTATTCCTGCATTCATAGCTTCATCATCATCTACACTAATATACTCCCCCCTATTTGAGTCAAATAGGTGAGCATGCAATGGTCCAATTCCAGGATAATCTAGTCCCGCTGAGATAGAATATGGTTCAGTTACTTGTCCATTTTCATCTTGCATTAATAATGTCTTACTACCATGTAAAACTCCTTTTTTCCCAAGTTTTGTTGTTGCTGCAGATTTATTTGTAGATACTCCAAGACCAGCTGCTTCAACACCAACAAGGTTTACTTTATGATTATCAAGATAATGATAGAAAATACCCGCTGCATTACTTCCTCCACCAACACATGCAATGATAAAGTCAGGATAATCTCTCCCCTCAACTTTTTTTAGTTGACCCAATAACTCTTCAGATATAACTGACTGAAATCTAGCAACCATATCAGGATATGGATGCGGTCCAACTACAGATCCAATTATGTAATGTGTGTCGTCTGGATTATTTATCCAGTGTCTCATCGCCTCGTTCGTAGCATCTTTTAAGGTTCTACTACCTGATGTTGCAGGTCTAACTTCAGCACCTAGTATCCTCATTCTTTCTACATTTGGTCTTTGTCTTTCAATATCAACCTCTCCCATATAAATTACACATTCCATTCCCATAAGAGAACATACTGTAGCTGTTGCAACACCATGTTGGCCTGCTCCTGTTTCTGCAATTATCTTTGTTTTCTTAAGCTCTCTAGCTAATAGAATTTGCCCTATTGTATTATTTATTTTATGAGCACCGGTATGACACAAATCTTCTCTCTTTAAATAAATTTTTGAACCATATTTTTTAGACAATCTATTAGCATAATACAATGGTGTAGGCCTACCAACATATTTTTTTAGATAAAAATTAAACTCTTTAGTGAAAGAATCTTTTTCTACAATACTGAGATAATTTTTTTTAAGTTCATCTATGTTTGAAAATAACATTTCAGGTATATATGCACCTCCAAAATCACCATAGAAACCACTACTATTTACACTATATTTCATAAGTTCAAATTAAATAATTTACTAATTTTTTCAACATCCTTCAGACCAGGAGATATTTCAAATTTACTATTTAAATCTAGGCCATAAGGTATTTTATTGTCATCAATCATTTTAATATTATTTATATTGTTTAATGATAAACCTCCACTTAAAAAAAAAGGTTTATTATAAACTTTATTATTAAGAATTTTCCAGTCAAATGTTTTTCCAGATCCTCCATAATTATCACTCTTATAATCGAATAATAAGTAGTCGACTGAATCTAAGTCCATTTTAATAGTTTTTAAATCTTCTTCATTCTTAATTAAATAGGACTTAATTATTTTAATTCCTTTCTTTTTAAGTTTTATACAATAATCACTATCCTCATTTCCGTGTAACTGCACATATGAGAAATTATAGGTTTCTAAAATACTTAAAACTTTATCCATTTTCTCATTTACAAAAACTGCAACTTTATTATTTATGTTTTTAATAAAATTATGATCTGGATTATTGAAAATATATCTCGGTGACTTGTCATAAAAAATAAATCCAAATAAATCTATTGGATATTTTTTTAACGCAGAAAAGTTTTTCTTATCCGTTATGCCACAAACTTTAATTATATAATTGTTTATCATAATTTTTTTATAAAATCATTACATGCAGAAACTGGATCATCATTTCTCATAAANTTTTCACCNATTAGAAANCCATCGTATCCATATTCTTTNANAAGAAAAATTTCNNTAGAATTTGATATNCCACTCTCTGATATTTTTAAGAAAGTCGAAGGAATCTTACNNGCTAGATTNATTGAATTNGTAATATCTGTCTTAAACTTTTTTAAATTTCTGTTATTTACACCAACNACATCTATNGAATCACANANATAGGATAATTCTTNTTCTGAATGTACCTCTAAAATTACTTGAAGNTTAAAAGACTTTGCAAATCTTGATAAATTCTTAACCTCTTCTTCTGATAAACAAGCTGCAATTAATANTATAATATCAGCACCTANAGATTTAGACTCAATAATTTGATATTCATCTAATATAAAATCTTTTCTTAGGATAGGAATATTTATCTGACTTCTGACTGATGTAATATCCTTATTTGAACCTCCAAAATATTTTGAATCTGTCAAAATTGATATTCCACTTGAATTAGAAATCTCATATCCCCTAGTTATTGGTAATACATCTGCATCTAAATTTATATTTGGTTTNGAGGGAGATTTTCTTTTAAATTCTGAAATTACACCTGATTTTTCATTTAAAGATTTTTTAAATGATAAAACTTCTTTATTNAAATATTCAGATTTTTCAATTTTAGATATAGGATTATTCTGTTTAAAATAATCAATTTCTTTTCTTTTATTTAAGACAATTTCTTTTAAAATACTCATTTATTTTCAATAAAAAGTTTTANACAATTGTATGCCTTTCCCGACTCTAATGATTCTCTAGCAATTTCTATACCCTCTTTTATTGAAGGTAGTTTTTTTGCACAGTAAATTGCTAACCCTGAGTTAGCTAGAACAGCATCTACTTGTTCTCTAGTACCATTATTTTTTAAAATATTTAAAAAGATTTTGGAAGACTCCTCTATGTTTTTACCTCCAGATAGTTTATTAGAATTAATTAAGTTAAAATCTAAATCTTTAGGTTCTAACATTATATCGTGATCATTAGAAAATAATTTAAAAGCTCCAGTCAAAGAAACTTCATCATAACCATCGATACTATGAACAATACAATAATTTTTATCTGTTTTACTATAAATATGAGAGTAAAGTCTGAAAATATTAGAATTAAAAACTCCAACTAATTGACTCTTAGGCTGAATAGGATTTACCATAGGTCCAAGCATATTAAAAAATGTTTTGACCCCTAACTCGCTTCTTATTGGAGAAACATTTTTTAAAGATGGGTGAAATAACGGGGCATGTAAAAAACATATATTTGATTTATCTAGACTAAATTTTAAAGAATCAACATCATTTGAAAATTCATGTCCTAGGTGAGATATAATATTCGATGAACCACATGAAGAAGAAACACCATAATTACCATGTTTAGATACTTTTATACCGGTACCCGCTACTANAAAAGATGAAATTGTAGAGATGTTAAATGTGTCTTTACCATCACCCCCTGTTCCACATAAATCGATCAATTCATCCCCATCAATATTTACCTCTAAAGATAATTCAATCATTGCCTCTTTAAATCCATCTAGTTCCTCTGAAGTTATATCTCTCATTAAAAAAATTGTAAGAAATGAAGATATCTGAGAAGCATTAGCACTTCCATCTGTCAATGATATTAAAGCAGCCTTTGCTTCTTCTTTACTCATTATCTTATGATTGTATAAATCTTTAAGTAAATTTTTCATATTAATTATTTATAAAGTTTTGTATNATATTAAATCCAGATTTTGTCTGAATAGATTCAGGGTGAAATTGTATACCTCTCAAGTCAAACCTTTTATGTGATAAAGCCATTACGACTCCATCTCGATCTTTCGCAATAATATTTAACTCCTGTGGAAAAGATTCGTTATCAACTGACCAAGAATGATATCTACATGCTTTAATTTCAGATTCTATACCCTTAAATATATAATCATCATCTAAGTAAATATCAGTTTGAACCCCATGTAAAGGCTCTTTCATATTATANAATTTACCCCCAAAGTTTTCAGCAATCGCTTGATGACCAAGGCATATCCCAAGAATTGATTTAGTATCGAAATATTTTGAAATTAATTCATTCATTTTTCCTGCATCTTTAGGTAGCGATGGACCTGGCGATAATATAATTTTATCAAAGGACTGAACTTCATTAATATTAATTATATCATTTTTTATAACTGATATATCTAAATCACCTAATTCTCTTAAAATATGTACGATATTATAAGTGAAACTATCATAATTATCTAAAACTAAAACCTTCATATCTTTTCTGCTATTTGAATAGCTTTTCTTAAAGCTTCTATTTTATTGTANACTTCTTGATTNTCACTGTCTCGATTTGATTTAAAAACAANNCCAGCNCCAGCNTGGTAGAATAGCCTTNTGTTTTTACTTAAAAANGATCNTATAATTATAGCATGATTAAAATCACCATTGAATCCCATAAATCCAATAGNTCCTCCATAAAATTCTCTACTTANATTTTCNTGATGCTCAATGAGCTGCATTGCTTTATGTTTNGGGGCACCNGATAAAGTNCCNGCAGGAAAAGTTCCAGANATNAAATCTANTTTTTTATCAGATGNAANNTTACCNGATACTTTNGAAACTAGATGAATAACATGAGAATAAAANTGAATATCTTTAAANCTTTCNACTTNNACANTTTTTGATATTTTACTCAANTCATTNCTNGCNANATCNACTAACATNACATGCTCAGAATTTTCTTTTGTGTCATTGGATAATTTTTCTGCTTCTTTCTTATCATACTCATCATCACCTGTTCTTTTAAATGTTCCTGCAATAGGATAAATAGTAGCTTTATCATTTTTAATCACAATTTGAGCTTCTGGAGAACTACCAAAAATTTTAAAACTTCCATAGTCAAAATAAAATAGATATGGAGATGGATTTATAGATCTAAGAGCTCTATATACTTGAAATTCATCACCTTGAAAATCCTGATAAAATCTTTTAGATAATACTATTTGAAAAACATCTCCTAGCTTACAATGAACAATACCTTTATCAACTAAATTTTTAAAATCTGCATCTGATAAACTTGTTCTT
>NZVP01000030.1 GCA_002697405.1 Flammeovirgaceae bacterium | reverse complement strand
TTTTTTCTTCAATGAATTTTTTTGAATAAAATAGGAATATCCATGTATCAAATATTTTTCATATCCTCTAATTTTATCACTTGATTCATAGAATAAAAAGGGTAGATCTTTACTGCTATATAATGTCGAGATATTAAATGAATAATTAAAGTTTTTATTTAGTGGAATATAGTTTGAGTAATAGATTTTTGTGCTCCATTTATCTAAATTTTTAAATATCCCAATACCATCTTTTCTAATTTTAAAGTTAAGACGGAAACCATTTAAAGGATAATTTTTAATATCTCTAAAATCTCTATTAAACTCATATCCTAATGAGATTCCGTTTATGTTGTTATCATTTCTGAAATAATTTTCATTCAAAAATGATAGTGTATCATTTAGTTTAATATTATTGTATTCTACATTAAAATAATGATAATTATAGAAAGATTCTCTATGGGAATATTCTAAGGATGATTTTAAATGTTTTTTTAAAAAGTTATCTGATTTATAAAAAACAGGAATATAATTATTAGTATTATAGAATAGATGATCAAATTCTATTAAATTAAAATTAGCTTCTAAACCTCCTTTTTGTTTTTTAGATAAATAGGGGATATAATAAGAAGAATAAAGCTCTCTTATAAAGCCCCTTCTAAAAGTGAATTCAAGAACATCTGCTATACCTGTTAAATTATACTGTAAAAAACCACCNCCATAATTAATTCTACTAAAATCATGATCAAAATTTACCCACCAATCATTAAAATTTCTATCAGATAACTCAAAGATTATCGATGGAAGTAGATAAAATGATTCTATCAAGAAAATTTCAATTAGTAAATTATTTTCATCTAATATTTTAATATTTATATCAACTTCATTGAAAAGATTCGTATTAATTAATTTTCTTTTATCCTCTTCAACAATATTTATTATTTCATTTTTATTTATAGTTTCATTTTCTTTTAATGACAACTCTCTAAGAATAATATTTCTTTTTGTTCTTTTATTTCCAATGATTTCAATTTTTTTAATAGAATAAGTTTCATTTGATAACTTATTATATATTTCTACATCAAATGTTGTAGTATCATTTTTAGAAAAAACATCACTTATATTAGAAAATAATATTAGTATTATTACAGAAAAAAAGTTAAATTTTGTCATGGTTGAATTCCAGTTGCAAATATATTATTTATAGATGAATATCAGGAAAATATTTATTATACCAATTATACTATATCAGAAAATAGTATCTCCTCTTTTTCCTAGTTCATGTAGGTTTACTCCTACGTGCTCTGAATATACCAAACAAGCAATTATTAAGNACGGATTTTTTAAAGGAAGTTTTCTCGGTATAAAAAGGATCTCAAAGTGTCATCCTTGGGGTAAATCAGGTTATGACCCAATTGATTAATTATAATTTTTTTAATTCTTCTTTGAAATTTTTTGACAAAATTGGAAATCTAAACCATAATGCTGAATCAAGACTATAGTCATCAAAGTGAAAAGATGGAGCTGTCCTTTCTCTTTTCCATTGATTTTTACCAAGTAAATCAAAAAAAGTTTTAATAAATTTTTTTAATGAGTTTTCTTCAGCGATTTTATCTTTTTTTAATTTATTAAATATTTCAATTGGACTTTTTCTTTCCTTAATGAAGTATCTTTCAATTTTTGANAAAATTTCATAAGGCATTAAATCGTTTTCATCATACTGTTTNTAATTTAANGGTTTTAGCTCTGCACTTGGTTTTAACNTAAGAACTTTACTAAGACANTCATAACNNAANTCANTTTGTAAGTATTTTAAAAGNTTTTTAATAAAAATTTTATCAATTCCNGCAATTGGAGATATAGAGCCACTTGAGTCACCATCCATTGTTGAGTATCCAACACTTGANTCACTTCTGTTAGATGTTGATAGAAGTAATAAATTATTNGAATTAGCAATAAACCATATAAATGGAGATCTNANNCTNGCCTGTATATTTTGNANAGCTAAATCATCTTTNTCCCANGTATATGATNTTGANGTAGCNAAAGAAATTTTATCTATNATNCCATTNACNTCANTATCAATTGACCANTCATANTGATTTGANCCAATAAAATNGGATAATNTTTTAGCTGATTCTTTTGTNNTTTCTGAAGAGTTTTNAGTTTCTTGATANGCAGTAAATAATATTTTATTAATTATANTTNTTACATTAGAATGTAAATCATTTGANNTTTNTAAATTTAAATTAAGTTTTTNATTTATTTCNTCTACTCCTTTNTTNATAACTATTCTTTTAATCATCTCATATATTAGAATAGCAATACANGAAGAATCTAAACCACCACTAAGTGATAAAGCAAATCCATTTANTTTAGATTTAAATAAATAGTTAGATAATCCTAATGAAAAAGCATCAATAAATTCCTCNAAGATATTAGGNGTNANATAATTTTTTTCAGCTATTATATTATTAAAATCTATATCATAAAATGNAAATGAATAATCATCAAATGAAAATCTNTTATNTACTGAAATTANTTNACCTTTTGATGCAAGTATTGTNTCTCCTTCAAATATNACTTTNCCAGATTCATTTCCTAATAAGTTNACTGATATNTATGTACAATTAAACTTTTTAGAACTATCNACTACAAGANNTTTTCTAAAATCAAATTTTTTAAAAGCAAAATGACTTGCAATNGGATTAAAAATTATTAAATTTTTTTTAGTAGATATATAATTTGCAGGNCTTTCANTANCCCACATATCTCTACATATTTCAAANCCTAAAGTTAAATTATTAGAGTATTCAATTTGAATTGTTCCTATTGGATAACTTTCTTCATTAAAATTAATTTTATCTACTTTACCAAACCTCCATGCTTCAAACCATCTTTTTTCATAATGAATACCATCATTTGGTAAATTGCTTTTAAGAAAAAAACCAAGAATTTTTTGATTTTTGATTATACAGCAAGAGTTATAAAGCTTCTCTTTAAATGAAATTGGATGGCCTACAATTACTGTTATTGACTTTGTTAATAATTTTATTTCATTAAGTAATTCATATGATTTATTAATAAACCAATTATGATAAAATAAATCTTGACAACCATATCCTGTAATTGCTAGTTCAGGTAAACATAGAATTTTAACATTATTTTTTCTAGCAAGATCTATGCTTTCTTTAATGTTATTTAAATTTTTTTCCCAATCAAGAGGAGTTTGATTCAAATTTGAACTTGCTATTCTAATGGACATTGTGTTGCTAACTTAATTCTAAAATTTCACAAGCAACTCTTGATGCATCTTTTTCTGCATTTTTTTTACTTTTTCCATATCCCACTGAAACTTTTTTGCCATTTAACTTTAGAATAGATTTAAATTGTGAAAATCTACTAGAAGTTGATGTTTTCTCAACAATAAAATTTATTTTCATTTTTTCTTTTTGTGCCCATTCTAGTACTTTACTNTTAAAATTATGAGTTTGAGTAGTTAAATTATCAAGATCAAAGTATGGTACTATTATATTTTTTACAACTTTATTTTCACAAAAATCAAANCCTTTTTCTAGATAACAAGCTCCTATGATTGCTTCTAGTGCATCNCCATATATAGAGTCATAAGATTTAGATTTTATCTTATTTATATTAATGATTTTTTTTAATCCTATTTTTCTTCCAATATTATTTAATGATTCTCTGTTTACAATTTTAGATCTTATTTTAGTTAAAAACCCTTCATCTTTGAAAGGATAAAGTTTAAATAGATATTTTGCAACGATTAATCCAAGAACAGCATCNCCTAAAAACTCAAGTCTTTCATTTGATTCTTCAGATTTAATTGATTTATGAAGAAGAGCTANTTTNAAAAGTTCTGGTTTTTTTGTTTTATATCCTAGTATGAAATTAATAGCATTAATTAAATCTTTATTTTCTTTATTTTGAAAAATAAACATCATAATTAATCATATTTTTTAAAGATAACGCAAGTATTATGACCTCCAAAACCAAATGTATTACTCATTGCAATTTCAACATTTCTTTTTTGANTTTTATTAAGTGTTAAATTTAATTTAGCATTTATTTCATCATCTTGATTTAAATGATTAATTGTGGGAGGTATTTTATTTTCTCTTATTGCAAAAATTGATGCTAATGATTCAATAGCTCCTGCTGCTCCTAGAAGGTGCCCTGTCATAGACTTTGTTGAACTAATATTTAAATTATATGCGTGTTTACCAAAGACACTTTCAATTGCTAATACTTCACTTTTATCTCCAAGTGGTGTAGATGTTCCATGAACATTAATATAATCAACTGATTCTTTTTCAATGTTTGCACTTTTTATTGCATTTTCCATAACTAATCTTGCACCTTCACCCTCAGGGTGAGGAGCCGTTATATGATGTGCGTCGCAAGACATTCCAAAACCAATTACTTCAGCATAGATTTTAGCATTTCTCTTTATAGCATGTTCGTAATCTTCCAATATTATTGCTCCACCTCCTTCTCCAAGAACAAAACCGTCTCTTTCTTTATCAAATGGTCTTGATGCTGTTTCTGGTGAATCATTTCTTTCAGATAATGCTTTCATGGCATTAAATCCTCCAACTCCAGTTTCATTAACTGCAGATTCAGAACCACCAGTAACAATTATATCTGAAGTACCAGATTTTATATAATTATATGAGTCTATTATTGCATTAGATGCAGATGCACAGGCAGAAACTGTAGCAAAATTAGGTCCTTTAAATCCGTATTTAATTGCTATAAGGCCAGGACATATATCTGGAATTAATTTAGGAATAAAGAATGGGTTAAATCTAGGATGTTTATCGTTTTCACTAAAGCTTATTAATTCATTTTGAAATGTCTCAATTCCTCCAACACCAGAACCCCATATAACTCCAATTCTTGATAAATCAATCCTATCTAAATTTAATTCCGAATCATTGACAGCTTCTTCGGCTGCAATCATTCCAAATTGAGTATATATATCCATTTTTCTAGATTCTTTTCTATCAAAATAATCTAGAGGATCATAGTTTTTTACCTCACAAGCAAATTTTGTTTTAAAGTGGGTTGTATCAAATGAAACAATATTTTGGCAACCACTTATTCCAGCAAAAAGAGAATCTTGATAATCTTTTAAATTTTTACCAATTGGGGTTATAGCCCCCATGCCAGTAATAACAACTCTCTTGGAACCCATCTTTAAGGGGGAAAACCTATTTTACGTTATCTTTTAGGTATGCAACAGCATCACCTACAGTTTGAATTTTTTCAGCTTCTTCGTCTGGGATTGAAACATTAAATTCTTTTTCGAACTCCATAATAAGTTCAACAGTATCTAAAGAGTCAGCACCGAGATCATTAGTGAAGCTAGCTGAGTCTGTAATTTCAGATTCTTCGATTCCTAATTTATCTACAATGATTTCTTTTATTTTATTTTCTAAATTTTCCATAAAGATTAATTTTAAATATGTTGCAAAAATAATTTTTTTTTTCGATTCTCAAACTATTAAATTACTATAGTTTAAATATTATTTTTTTGAAAAATTTATCTGAAAAACACTTAAAAAATAATGAGGATTATTATCTAATAGGGATTGTATCTTCAAGCAAAGAGTATAAATTAGCATGGATAATTGAAAAGTTGTTAGATATATCGTTAAATAAGGAAAAAAATGAAAAAATTGATTTAATTGACAATAGAACATTAGAAATTTCCTTTCTGATTTCTAGAGATCAAAACAAATATTTTAAACTTATTTCAAATAAATTATTGAATAATCCATTTAAATCACATCTCATAAGCTCTTTATCTAACTTTGATTATCTAATACAATTCTCAAAAAATTATTTTGATAATAGTTCAGAAGATATAATAAATACATTAAAATCAGATAATCTTATTCATTTTGCTAATTTTGTAGATATTAAATTAATTAAAGAAAAATATTTGTTATATACATGAAACAAATTAATAATAGAACAAAAATTATTGCTACTATAGGTCCTTCATCATCAGAATATGATACCTTAAAAGAAATGATTAAAAGTGGTGTTGATGTAGTTAGATTAAATTTTTCTCACGGTAAGCATGAAGATCATAAAAAGACAATTATAAATATTAGAGCAATTAGTGATGAGCTTGGTATTCCTATAACTGTATTACAAGATCTTCAAGGTCCTAAGATTAGAGTTGGAAAACTTAATAAAGAATCAATTTCTCTAATTGATGGTGATAAATTTTATATAACATCTGAACAAAAGATTGGTACAAAAGAAGAAATTTCTATTGATAATGATATAATAAGTGATATTAAGACTGAAGAAAGAGTTTTAATAGACGATGGCAAAATTGAACTAAAAGTTATTGATAAAACCAATAATAAAATTAAAGTAGAGGTTACAAGGGGTGGTATTCTTCTTGAAAGAAAAGGTGTGAATCTTCCTGAGAGTGATATAAAATTATCTTCAGTTACAGAAAAAGATATTGATGACTTAATATTTGGACTTGAAAATGATGTAGATTGGATTGCTTTATCTTTTGTAAGGAGTGAAAAGGATATTAAAGAATTAAAAAAAATTATTAAGAAAAATGGACATAGTACTAAGATTATTGCAAAAATTGAAAAGCCTCAGGCAATTAAAAATATTGATGCAATAATTGATGAATCTGATGGATTGATGGTAGCTAGAGGAGATTTAGGTGTTGAAATGCCTATGGAATCAGTTCCAATAATACAAAAGAAAATTGTTACTAAGTGTAATCTTGCTTGTAAACCTGTAATAATTGCTACTCAGATGCTTGAGAGTATGATAACTCAAAAAACTCCAACAAGAGCAGAATCAAATGATGTTGCAAATGCTGTTCTTGATGGTACTGATGCTGTTATGTTATCTGCTGAATCTGCAACAGGTAAATATCCATTATTAGCTGTAAAAAGCATGAATAAAATTATTAATTCAGTTGAAAAAACAACTAATACTATCTACTATAAATTTGAAAAATTTAAGAAGTTAAGAAATAGGATAAGTGAAAGTTTGATAACTACAGCATGTAGACTTAGTAAGCAAATATCTGCAAAAGCCATTGTCACCATGACAAAAAGTGGTTATTCAGCTTATAGGGTTTCAGGTAGTAGGCCTAAAGCAAAAATTTATATAGTTACTAATAATAAAAAAATTGGTAATGAGCTGAATTTGGTTTGGGGAGTTAGATCATTATTCTATAATAAGACTGAAAATATTGATTCAACCTTTGAAAATATTGAAAAGATACTGGTTGAAAATAATCATCTAAATAAAAATGATAAATATATAATTACATCATCTATGCCTACTCATTGGAAAGGACATACAAATATGATGAAGGTTAATGAAGTTGGATTATAGTTCAATCTTTAAATTATCATAAGCTAAACTCACTTTTTTTGGTAAAATAGAATTTATCTTTTCATAAAGACCTAAATTATGAGAAATATGTGTAAAATATACCTTTTCAACATCTAATTTTTCAACCAAATTAAGAGCTTCATCAAGGTTTAAGTGTGAAATATGTTTCTCTATTTGTAAACAATTTAATACTAAAACTTTTGATCCATGAATTTTTTTTAATTCCTCATTTTTAATTGTTTTAGCATCAGTTATATAAGTGAAATCATTTATTCTATAACCTAATATTTTTAGTTTATGGTGATATGCTTTAACAGGTATAATATCTATATCATTAAATGAAAATTTATTTTCAATTATCTCTAAATCAACTTGTGGAAGCCCTGGATAATTTTGACTTTGAAAAATATAAGAGTAATCTTTATTAAGTTGGTTTACTAATTCCTTATTTCCAAATGCTTTAATTCTACTTTTTTGAATAAAGTTAAATGATCTTAATTCATCTATACCTGACACATGATCTCTATGAGCATGTGTATATAGAACAAGATCAATCTTAGTAATATTATTTTTTAACGATTGTTGTCTTAAATCAGGGCCTGTATCTATAATTATATTTTTATCATTTTTTTCAATCAATACAGATGATCTTAATCTCTTATCTTTACTATTTTTAGATAAGCAAACTTCACATTCGCATCCTATAACTGGCACTCCTTGAGAAGTACCTGTACCTAAAAATGTTATTTTCAATTTTTTAAAATTTTATTCAATGTTTTAAGGTGTTCGTTAGAACAATTACTAGGAGATATTTTTACTGATTCTATTATTTCGATTAGAGCATTAATTTTACCTTCTATGGTAAAATATTTATTGATAATAATTACTTTTTTATTTCTAATAATACAATATCCGGATTTAAAATTACCTTTTTCAAATCTTATTTTGTAATCTTGAGATTCTAAAAGTAATTCTAATTTTTTTTGGAATGATTTAGTTAATTTAATNTCCATATCAATTTAGAAGTTGAATATAAATAAAAAAAAATTAATTGTTATTATTGGTCCAACAGCCAGTGGTAAAACTACTTTAAGCATAAAATTAGCAAAGCAGTTTAAGTGCAGTATTATATCTGCTGACTCTAGACAATTTTATAAAGAAATGAATATTGGGACTGCTAAACCTACTAAATNTGAACTAGATNAAGTNCCTCATTTTTTTATAAATAATTTATCGATTCATGATTCATATTCTGTTGGAAAATTCATTGATGAAGCAAATGATTTTTTTAATTATTATTATTTGAAAAATGACTTACTTATAATGGTTGGAGGATCAGGTTTATTTATTGATGGATTATTAAAAGGATTAGATCCTTTTCCAAGTATTAATGAGGAAATTAGGAGTAGATTAAATAGTGATTTAGAAGATATAGGTCTAAAAAAGCTAAGTGAAAAACTTAAGAGGGTAGATCCGAATTACTATGATATAGTAGACTTAAATAATCCTAGAAGAGTAATTAGAGCATTAGAAGTATATTATTCGTCAAATAAACCATACTCTTCTTTTATACAAGGAAATAACTCATATAGAAATGATTTGAATATAAATTTTATTGGATTAAACCCAAAAAGGGACAAGCTTAATAAAAGAATAGAATTGAGAGTAGATGATATGATTTTAAATGGGTTAGTTAATGAAGCTAAAAAACTCTATCAATATAAAGATTTAAATGCATTAAAAACTGTAGGCTACTCAGAAATATTCCAATATATTGATGGGAGAATTTCATTAAATGATGCAATAGATAAGATTAAATCTAATACAAGAAAATATTCTAAGAGGCAGATGACATGGTTTAAAAAAAATAAAGAAGTTTTTTGGTATGAAGATGGTATTGAAAATATAAAAAAGATTTTAAAAAATATTAAATTTTAATAATTTGATATTGTTTTAGATATATTATATAATTCTTTGTCAATACCTCTTTCATTTTTTATTATTTTTTCAAAAGAAGTTAGAGTTTCTTTTTTGTTTATAATTCCAATCATTTCGTTTTTTCTGCCGTCTAATAATTTTTCAANAGATTTATTACCAAGTATTGTCCCAAGAATTCTATCTGCAGGGACTGCGGTTCCACCTCTTTGAATATGACCAAGAATTGAATACCTAACATTACTTCCTGGTATAGCATTTTTTATTTTTTTTGATATTTTATTTAGTGGACCTAGTTTACATCCTTCAGCATAAATTATTATTATAGATTTTTTTTCCTCATTTATTGTTTTAATGTCATCGATTACATTTTTTAAATTTTTTTTATTTTCTGGAATTAATATCATTTCTGCTCCAGCAGCAACTCCAGATTCAAGTGCTAAAAATCCTGATTCTCTTCCCATAACTTCAATAATGAAAATTCTTTCATGAGACGCTGCTGTATCTCTAATTTTATCAACTGCGTCTACTATAGTTTCTCTTGCTGAGGCAAAACCAATACTATAATCAGTGCCATATAAATCATTATCTATAGTACATGGAATTCCAATTATAGGAAAGTTATTTTCTTTAAAAAAAACTTTAGCTCCAGTCAGGGATCCATCCCCACCTAATACAATTAGTCCATCTATTTTATTTTTTTTAAGTATTGAATGTGCTTTATCTCTTCCAGCTTTCGTTCTAAATTCATCTGATCTAGCTGTTTTTAATATAGTTCCACCTACATGTATTGTGTTACCAACATCTGCACTTGATAAAATTTTAATATTATTTTCAATTAGTCCTTGATAACCGTATTGAATACCATAAACATTTACCCCTTTATTAATAGCAGTTCTAACTGCTGCTCTAATACATGCATTCATTCCTGGTGCATCTCCTCCTGAAGTTAAAATAGCAATATTTTTCATGGCCTTAAAAATACTTAATAAACTTATTAAATGTATATTTAACAAAATTAAAATTGAAAAATTGAAAAAAATATTCTTGATATCATATTATTGGAAAAATGATAATTCAGTTGGAAAATTAAGATGGTACAACTTAATTCAGGAATTAAAAAAACTTAATTATGATATAACAGTATTTTCAATTGGTAAGGAACATAATATTAAAAGAAAAGATAATCTTACTGAAATAGAATGGAAGAATAATAGGTTTTTAGATTTTATTTATAGAAAAAATTTTAAGAATTATTCAAAGGGAGTAGTTGATTCTTCTAGTAATTTATTGATTAGATTTTTATCTTGGATAAGGGTTAATTTTTTTTATCCTGATGGAAGAATATTTAATTTAAGAAAGATTGAAAATTTTATAATCGAATATATTATTAAAAATGATATTAATTTATTGATTACAACATCTCCTCCGCACAGTACTCAGCTTTTAGGTCAAAGAATTAAAAAAAAAACAAATATAGAATGGATTTCAGATTATAGAGATCCTTATTTAAGTTGGGATATTTTATTAAACATGAAACCTCTAAATATTTCAAAAAAAATTCATTCAAATTTTCAAAATCAATTTTTAAATGGGTCAGATAAAATAATTGTTACAAATTCAGAGTTAAAAAAAGAATTTTCGTCTTTAACTAATAACCAAATAGAAGTTATTCATAATGGCTCAAACTATTATCCTTCAAATAATTTTATTAATAAAAAGTTTATTTTATCATATTTTGGTTTATTAAACAAACTTAGAGATCCAAAAACACTAATTGACGTATTGGATGATTTACTAAAAACAGATAAATTTTTTTATGAGAATTTTGAATTTCATTTATACGGTGATATTCAAAAAACTACATTAAATGATATAAAAAATAAAAAATACCTTATCCAAAAAACAACTATTAAAAACTACATGCCAAATAATAAAATTAGTAAAGAAATTGATTCATCTTCTATACTTCTATTGTTACTTAATAATACAAAAATTCAAAATACAACCCCTTATAAACTTTTTGATTATCTAGTTTCAGAAAAAAATATACTAACGTTAGGTGATTATCCAAGTGGTGATGTTGATCACTTATTAAAGAAATATAAAAGAAGTAAAAGATTAAATTATTCCGACAATGAATCAATTAGAGGTTATTTAATTAAAATGTTTGAATTATATAAAAACAAAAAATTAAAAAATATAAAATTAGACTACTCCGAATTAAGGTATAATCACCTTGCAAAAAAGCTTGATAGAATTTTTAATTCTTAATGAATGATTTTATCATATCATTAAGTTTTGGAGATATTTTTAATAAATATATTACTGATAAATATAATACAGTAGTAACTGTAGATTTCAATAAAATAGCTAAGAAATCATTACTTATAGTTGGCATTAAATAATTATCAATTGTAAATAAGGTAATACCAATTAATATTACTTTTAATGTATTAATTGAAAATGGTGATATTTTCATTTTTAATATAATGAAGACATGCTTAATTATATTAAAAATTAATATTGAAATTAAAGATGCAAAAGCTGCTCCAATCATTCCATAAATTGGAATTAAAATTAGATTTAGAGCTATACTAATTAATGCTAATATGATAATTGTAACTACTGTGAACCTATAGTATTTTGACAGAGAAATAATCTCTGAGTTAAAACTAAAAAACATTATAATTAATTTACAAAAGCCAATTACATAAACTACATCTTTACCTGATATAAAATTTTCAGAATTAGGGATTAAATTAAAAATATGATCAAGATTAATAATAACTAGAAGATAAAAAAGTACTCCAATCAAGGTTTGATGTAAACTTATCTCCTTATAATAATTTTCAATTTTAGTTATGTTCTGATTCTTAATATTTTCTGAAATAAAAGGGATAGATATCTGAGATATTGCTCTTCTTGGAATTTCAATTATCATACCAATATAAAAGGCAGTTGTATAAACTCCAGTTTGGGATAAACCTAATAAACTAGTTACCATGAGTACATCAACATTTAAAACAATTATATTCGAGAAAGATCCTAGAAATGAATAGGAGCTAAAGTTTAATATTTTTTTGAAATAGGGTTTTATTTCAGGGAACTTTAAAGTGAATGAGACACTGTCTTTTTTATTTGAATGATATACCAGTATTAAAAGTCCAAAAGAATATATAGCAATTTGCAAATTAACTAATTCATTAAAATTTATAATTGATTGTGATAAAAGTAAAATCGTAATTGCTGTCAAAAATCTATTTGATACTCCATTAACCACATTTGACATTACAGTATCATACCTTGCTCTAAGATAAGATTCAAATAAAGCACTAAAACTAAGTATGAAAAGAATATAATATACAACATAGAAATATTCAATAAATAAATTAGACTTCTGAGTAAATACAAACTTTATTTGATCGAAAAAAATATATATTACAGAAGAGGTAATTACATAAGAAAGAATAACAATAAAAAAATTAAAAGAGAAGAATTCTTTTTTCCCTGAGATACTATCCTTAAAAAAAGGATAAAATTTAACATATGCAGAATTTACCCCAAAAGTAGTAATTGGGATTAGAAGTGTTGAAGCACTAATGATTTGCCTTACTAACCCAATTTGTTCTGTATTTAAAAAAGAAGGGAAAAGTATTATTGAATTTATAAATCCTAAAACAACACCAAAATAAATTACTATTGTTGACCAAAAGCTTTGTCTTAATAATATGCCCATTTAGTATATTGTTAATTAATATCTATTTATAGATACCAATCTTCTCTAATATTTTTTGATATCTATAAGATCTCACAAATTTAGATAATTTATTATTCACTAATTTTTTTTCGTTTTTATATAGTGAATTGAAATATCCATAAATTGAATCGAAAAATGGGCTTATTGCATTTTCTGTAAATGAAAATTTAATTGAGCCAATTAGACATAAAACTATGTCATACCCTAATAGATACATAACTCTTCCTTGTTTTATATATCTTTTTTTATTGTACCTCTCTCCCGTAAGCCTATGTTGTTTACAAATAATACTGTGATCAACAAAAGTTTCTTTCCTATTATAATAAATTTTCATTTCATCCAATGTATCCCATCCCATTGACTCAGTTAAACCATCAATCTTATTGAATGTAGATTTATTATATAATTTTAATCCACCTCTTACATGGTTTTTATTATAAATACCTTCAACTACCCAATTTCCTTTTTCATTAACGCTAATTATTCCTGAAGCTAATCCAATACTTTTATTTTTTGAGAATATGTTNACCATCTNTTCAAAATAATTTTTAGGTAATTCTATATCCGCATCAAATTTTCCGATTAAATCATAATTTTTATTTGATTTATTTAGACCATAGTTGAATGCTTGAATTATTTTTTTACCTGGACNGGCAATAGATTCAGAATCATTTTTTTTAATAAAAAGTATCTCTTTATAAGATTTTTCTAATCTTTTTCCTATTTGAGAAGTATTGTCCGTTGAACCATCATCAACTATCGTAATTTGAGATAACTTATGAGTTTGGTTTGTAAAAGAGTTAATACATTTCTCTAAATTTTTCTCTTCATTGAATACAGGTATTATNACTAAAATTTTCACATTAAAAAAACCAAAGTTTAATTGACATGAACAAAATAATAAATGATAATATAATTTTTAGTGTTTTGTCTGATTTATCGTAAGACCATCTACTTGCTATCCAACCTCCTAATGCGCTCCCAATACCAAGATTAATTCCATAAATCCAATTGATTTTATCTTCACCTAAGAAAATTAAAAAAGCAACAGTTGAGAAAATTAATGCAACAAAAACTTTTATGCTATTACTCTTAGATAGTCGCATTCTATTAACTTTCGATAAAACTAATATCATCAAAAAACCTACTCCTGCATGGATAAAACCTCCATATATACCAATGAAGAAGAAACATATAACTGATAACCATTTATTTTTAATATTATCAGTTTCGATAAAGTCATTTTTATCTTTTAATAGAATTGAGAACATTACCAAAATCATTATAATTGATAAAAGTTTTTTAAATAACTCCTCTGGAAAATCTATTGCTATGTATGCACCAATAATAGAACCTAATACTGCTGATATTGATAACCACCATGAAAATTTAAAGTTAGATACTCCTTTCGATTTGAATCCGTATACAGCAAAGATATTTTGAAAAATAAGTTGAACTCTATTTGTACCATTTGCTATAGTTGGAGGTATTCCTAAAAAAATCATGATAGGTAATGTTATCAATGATCCTCCTCCTGCAAGGGTATTAATTACCCCTGAAAATAATCCACAAATAAATAATATTATAATTACTTCAGTTTCCATAATATTTTACTTTANAAGAGTCTATNCATTTATTTAATATCTCTTTATTAGAAATTTTTAAAATAGGNTGCAAGTGATTCTCATTCANGTCATTTAATGGAATCATNACAAACTTTCTNTCATGCATTANTTTATGAGGTATNNTTAANTTTNTNTNATTNATAANTTTTGANTGNTAGTANAATATATCAATNTCAATTANTCTCTTACCCCANNTAATTNCTGGNTTTCTNCCCATATCATNTTCTATATTTTTACAAATATTTAATAGNTCATNNGGNTCAATATNTGTTTCTATNTCAATAACNTGATTNAGGAANTNATTNTGNTTTTTNNCTCCCCANGGCTCNCTTTCATANANTCNAGAGNANTTNAATACTTTACCAACTCTNGAATTTAAAAGTTTNATNGANNTNTTTAAATTTANTTCTCTNTCTCCTTGGTTNGAACCTAGTCCNAGAAATATATTCTCAATTTCCAATTTTTTGTCTGTCCCAAATTCTTTCGTGGACATAATAAATGAATATTTTAGTAAATACCTCAGCTATGGCAACATAACCTCCAGTCAATGCATCACCCGTGAAAATCCATGCTAAAATAAATGTGTCTAGTGTACCTATGGTCCTATAGGTNATTGCTTTGTAAAGACTTCTTCTTTTAGAATGGTGAAATTTATCAGATTGTTTTTTCCAACCTATTCTCCAGGCTCTCTCATGTAAAAAATAAATTATCAGCTTGGTCAGTATCTCCATACCACCAACTTTTAACCCGNTAANTATATTACCAGAAAAAAGCCATGTTAATAGTGCAGTATCAAGAGAAGCAACAACTCTCCAAGTCATTGTTTTGTAAAAGCTTCTCNTAAATGTTTGTTTTATTGACATAAATTTAAAATCAATTNTTAATATCTGACTTTAAATCCATATTTTCAATATAAAATGCAATTTTTTGAGCAAATTTTCCTCCNAATGCTCCATCAATTATTCTGTGATCATATGTATGTGATAAAAATAGCTTATTTCTTATAGCTATTTCATCACCTTTATCCGTTTCAATAACCGATGGTATTTTTCTAATGCTACCAATTGCTAAGATACCAACTTGTGGTTGAAGTATTATTGGTGTTCCCATAACATTTCCAAATGAACCTACATTTGATATTGTAAATGTACCTCCATCTAGATCATCAGGAGATAATTTATTTTCTCTTGCTCTGTTAATTAAATCTGTAGATTTTTCAACTATTTCAAGAAAAGATAATTTATCACAATTCTTTANTACTGGAACAATTAAGTTATCATCTTCAAGAGCAACTGCAATTCCAAGATTAATATGCTTTTTCTTAATTATTTTGTTATTCTGATAAGAGATATTCATCATAGGAAAATCTTTTAGTGCTTGACTAACACATTTTATGAATATAGGGTTAAATGTTAGAGGTAGACCTTTTTTTTGTAAAAAACTATCTTTAATTTCTTTTCTGGTTTTAAATACATTTGTAATATCTGCTTCAACAAATGAAGTNACATGTGGAGATATTCTTTTAGATTGAACCATTCTNTCTGCAATAATTTTNCTAACCCTATCAGGTTCAATAATTTCCTCACCATCTTTTAATATTATTTCTTTTTCAATTTCAATATCATTACTTACATCAATTGAAATATGATTTTTATCTTCTAAGAATTTAAGCAGATCATATTTAGTGACTCTGCTATTCTCACCAGTTCCATTAATTTTTTCTAAATCTGATAAGCTTATGTTTTCTCTACTGGCAATATTTAAAACTAATGGGGAAAAGAATTTTTCAGATTTTAAATCAATTTTCTTTTTATCCTTAATTTCAGGTAGTTCAGTAATATCATTTTTAATATCACTAAAATTATTTTCAATTTTTGTAGCAAAATCAATATCATCTTTATTTTTATTTGAACTACTTTCAGTTTCAATTAATGCTATTGGGCTTCCAACCTTAACTATATCTCCTTCTTTTACTAAAATTTGTGATAGCTTACCAGAACAAGTTGATGGTATTTCAGTATCTACTTTATCAGTAGCAACTTCAAGAACAGACTCGTCTTCATTAATAATATCTCCCTCCTTTTTAAGCCATTTTAGAATGGTACCTTCCATAATGCTTTCACCCATTTTGGGCATTACCATTTCTATCTTATCCATTTATTAATATTTAATTAATATTTAATACTATAACTTTGAGTTAGGCGTTCAAAGTTATAAATGAAAATAACAAGTTACATATTTTTTTTCTTTTCTTTCTTTCTTTTTTCTTGTCAAGATACATGTGATTATTACCGAACCTATACTGTTTATGACCCTATATATAGTTCAATGGAATCTATAAGAGATTCTGTTAGTTTTGATGCTTCTCGTGAAATAAATAATCCTGGAAAATTAAACTATAAAGATGGGTATCTATTTATTAGTGAAACTAAAAAAGGAATTCATATTATTGATAATAGAAACACTTCTAATCCTATTAATATTGCTTTTATTGTGTTACCTGGAAACTATGATATTGCTACAAAGGGAGATTATCTTTATGCTGATAGTTATCTAGATTTAGTGGTATTTGATATTTCTAATATTAATTCGATAGTTGAAGTAAATAGATTAGAAAATAATTTTGAAAATTATTATATAAACCAAGGATTATATGATGATACACAAGGAGTTATTGTAGGATATAACGAAGAAGTTAAAGAAGAATTTATTGAAAACCATGATTGTGGATTAGCATACGATTAAATATGAAAAAGTATATATCAATCTTAATAATAGTATTAGTTAGCTGTGAATCTTCAAGTGATTTGGGGTTATCTGGCGGAAGAGGAGAGACTTCATTTAGTGCTGGTGGTGATTCAAATACTGGAATTGGTGGTTCAATGGCTAGATTTACAATTGTTGATGATTATTTATATACTATTGATTCATGGACTCTCAAATCCTATGATATTTCCGATCAACAAAATCCAGTTTATAAAGAAGACGTTAATTTGGGATGGGGTATTGAAACAATATTTCCCTATAATGGAAATTTATTTATTGGAGCTCAGAGTGGAATGCATATATACAATTTAGATAATAAACAAAGTCCAGAATGGGTTTCTACCTATGAGCATATGACAAGCTGCGATCCAGTGGTTGTACAAGGTGACTACGCTTTTGTTACTCTTAGAGGTGGTACTGAGTGTCAAGGTTTTAGTAACCAATTAGATATAATTGATATATCAGACCTTGTGAGACCTGAATTATTTAAAACTTATTCTAT
>NZVP01000029.1 GCA_002697405.1 Flammeovirgaceae bacterium | reverse complement strand
AATCAAAACTTTATGTGAACTACAGAATGAGCTACTTAAAAAAGTAGGAAATCAAGAGAATAGAGAATATTCTCATGAAAAATCTGACGATGATCTTAAGAATGATATAATTAAGAAAACTTATGATGATCTATATAAAATAGCTGCAAAAGGTATTGCTAATAAGAAGAAGAGAGGAGAATCATTTAAAGAAGTAAGAGAAAAATATTTAGAATCTGTTGGAGCTGCTGATAATGAAGAATTTGATCAGTTTCTTTTTAATAAATATTTCCACGATGTAGAGAAAGATGCAATTAGAAATTCTGTATTAGATTCTAAGTTAAGGTTAGATGGAAGAAAATTAGATGAGATAAGACCTATCTGGTCTGAAATTGACTATTTACCTAATGCTCACGGATCTGCAATTTTCACTAGAGGAGAGACCCAATCTCTGACAACTGTAACATTAGGTACAAAACTTGATGAGCAGATGATTGATGGAGCAATGCATAATGGTTATAATAAATTTATCCTCCACTATAACTTCCCTGGTTTTTCAACAGGTGAGGTTAGACCTAATAGAGGTGCAGGGAGAAGAGAAATTGGTCATGGTAATTTAGCACTTAGAGCTCTTAAAAATACTATACCTGCAGATGAGGATAATCCATATACAATTAGAATTGTTTCTGATATATTGGAATCTAATGGTTCATCTTCTATGGCAACTGTTTGTGCCGGTAGTTTAGCTTTAATGGATGCTGGTGTAAAGGTTAAAAAGCCAGTCTCTGGTATTGCGATGGGTATGATTTCTGATGCTAAATCAGGTAAATATGCTATTTTGTCTGATATCTTAGGAGATGAAGATCACCTTGGTGACATGGACTTTAAAGTTACTGGAACAGAAGATGGTATAACTGCTTGTCAAATGGATATAAAGATTGATGGGTTATCATTTGATGTACTTACTGAAGCTTTAAATCAAGCTAAAGATGGTAGACTTCATATACTAAAAGAAATGTCTAAGACTATAAAAGATTCTAGATCTGACCTTAAGGCTCATACTCCTAGATCTTTCCAAATGTCTATACCTAAAGATATGATTGGTGCTGTAATAGGTCCTGGAGGAAAGATTATCCAAGAGATACAGAAAGAATCTGGTGCAACTGTACTAGTCGAAGAAGTTGATGAGAATGGAATTGTTAACATATTCTCTTCTAACCAAGAAGATATGGATAATGCAGTCGAAAGAGTAAAGGCAATAATAGCTGTTCCAGAAGTAGGTGAAACTTACGTAGGAAAAGTAAAATCAATTAAAGATTTTGGAGCATTTATTGAGTTTATGCCTGGTAAAGATGGTTTACTTCATATCTCAGAAATTAAATGGGAGAGAGTTGAAACCATGGAAGGGGTATTAGAAGAAGGTGAAGAAGTCAAAGTTAAGCTTATTGAAATTGACAGAAGAACTGGTAAATTTAGACTTTCAAGAAAAGCTTTATTACCAAAACCTGAGAAAAAAGATAAGTAATGAATGAATTAAAGGTTGATATATTAATAATCGGCTCCGGACCAGCAGGATATACTGCTGCAATATATACATCTAGAGCAGGTCTTAAGACATTATTATATAAAGGAGATCAACCTGGCGGTCAATTAACTATAACATCTGATGTTGAAAACTATCCTGGTTACCCAGATGGAGTTATGGGTCCTGAGATGATGATTGATTTTGAGAAACAAGCTGGAAGGTTTGGAGCTGAAATAAAATCAGGTATGGTTTCATCAGTTGATTTTTCTTCTAATGAATTAGTTGCTTTTTCTGATTCTAATGAAAAAATTATTGCAAAATCTGTTATTATATCTACGGGTGCATCAGCTAAATGGCTAAACCTTGAGTCTGAACAAAGACTGAATGGAAAAGGGGTATCAGCTTGTGCCGTTTGTGATGGGTTTTTCTTTAGGGGACAGGATGTTGCTGTTGTTGGAGGTGGTGATACAGCTGCTGAAGAAGCTTTATATCTTTCTAAACTCACAAATAAAGTACATCTTGTTATAAGAAGAGATGAAATGAGAGCATCGGTAATTATGCAAAATAGAATTAAGGAAAATGATAAAATTGAAATTCATTGGAATTCCGAAATTAAGGAAATAAAAGGTGATGAGTCCGTAGAGGGGATTGATATTATAAATAATGTTACTAATGAGACTAAGAACATATCGTTAGGAGGAGTATTTATAGCTATAGGACATAAGCCCAATACCGATATTTTTAAGGAATACCTAAAGCTAGATGAGGCCGGATACATTATAACAAGACCAGGTAGTACAGAAACCAATGTTCCTGGTGTTTTTGCTACTGGTGATGCTCAAGACAAAATATATAGACAAGCAGTTACTGCTGCAGGTTCTGGATGTATGGGAGCTTTAGACGCAGAAAGATATATTTCTAATAATTAATTATGGTTGATATTTTAGTAATTCTTGCTCATCCCGATGACGCTGAACTATGTTGTGCGGGTACTCTTTTATCATCAATTGAAGATGGTTTAAAGGTTGGTATGGTTGATTTAACGAAAGGAGAGTTAGGAACTAGAGGATCCGATAAGATAAGATTAGAGGAAGCTGCAGATGCAGCTAAGGTAATTGGTGCGGAATTTAGATTTAATTTAGGACTAAGAGATGGTTTTATTAGCTCTGATGAGGAATCTTTGATTAAGGTTGTAGAACAAATAAGAGAACATAAACCTAAAATAATAATAACTAATTCTAGGAAAGATAGACATCCTGATCATGAAGCTGCCTCAAGATTAGTTAAGAAAGCATGTTTTTTATCTGGATTAGTAAAAATAGAAACTAATAGTAATGGTAAAAATCAAATACCTTGGAGACCAAAATCAATTTTATATACAATACAAAATGATTATGTTAAGCCTGATTTTATAATAGATATAACTAACTTTTACGATAAAAAAGTAGAAGCTATAAAATGTTTTAAAAGTCAGTTTTATGATCCTAAAAACAAGGAACCTAAATCTTTTATCTCATCGAAAGAATTCATGAATTTTATAGATGCAAGAGCTATAGAAATGGGCCATTCTATCGGATCAATTTATGGCGAAGGTTTTACATCAGAAAATCAACTTAAAATTGATTCTTTAAATAGTATTCTTTAAGGATAGAGTTTACAAATACTCCAATTTTTAGATTCTTTTTTATACAATATTCTATCATGCATTCTAGATGATCTTCCCTGCCAAAACTCAACTGATAAGGGTTTAATTATATATCCTCCCCAAAATTCGGGATATGGAATTTCTTTATTTTCAAATTTATTTTCATAATATTTAAATCTTTCAGCCAAATCATTTGAGTCATTTAATTTTGTGCTTTGTAATGATGCCCAGGCTGCTATTTTACTTTTTCTAGGACGTGAATTGAAATATTTTATTGAATCTTCGGCTTTGATTTTCGAAGCTGATCCTTTAATAATTACTTGTTTTTCAATTTTTTTCCATAAAAAAACAGACGAAACATTATCATTTTCTCTAATATCATTTCCTTTTACGCTCGTATAATTTGTAAAGAAAACAAAGCCTTCATCTGTTATATCCTTCAGTAAGACAGTTCTTGAATTAATAGAATTTTTTGATAATGTTGATAAAATCATGGCATTAGGTTCAATAACGTCATTTGTTTTTGCAAATTCAAACCAATTTTCAAACTCCTTAATAGGATTTTTATTGAAATCTTTTAAATCTAATACATCACCTGAATAATCTACTCTTAAGTTTTGAATTCCTTTCATAATTAATTTATATTGATAATATGGATTTTGATTATTTCAACTTTAAATCTAATAATAAAGTTGCTAAAGGAAGCTTAATTTTATCTCAACCTTTAATGAAAGATTTAAATTTTGAAAGATCAATTATTCTAATTTGTGAACATAATTCAGANGGAAGCTTTGGTTATAAGTTAAATGAAAAATTAAATACTGATTCAGTAACTTNAGAATTAGATNAAAATATTATTAATAATTTATTCCTAGGTGGTCCTGTCGAAAATTCATATTTAAATTTTGTTCATAACTCAAATAATATTGAAGAATCTTCAAATATTTTTAAAAATATTTATTTAGGTGGAGATTTAGAATCAGTTTTAACTAGGCTTAGAAGTAAAAAAACTGATTTCAAAGTAAAATTTTTTTCCGGTTATTCTGGTTGGTCTCCTGGACAGTTAGAAAATGAAATAAAAGAAAATTCATGGATAGTAATTAATGATTTTAGTCATGACCTTATTTTTAATGAGATAGATGAAAAGTTTTGGACTACTTTTTTATCAAAAAATGGTGGTAAAAACAAAATATTTTCTAATTATCCAAAAGACCCCTCTTTGAATTAAAATATTATATAAATTTGTAGAATGCCAGAAAAGCAAAATAAAAAGTCTGAAGAAAAAACCGCAGATTCTAGTAATTTAATTACTGATAATAAAGAATCAATTTCTGAAAAAATTAAACCTAAGGATTCTGAAACCAAAACAAATAAAGATCAAAATATCGTAAAAGAAGAGGGTACTGAAGTAATTAATCCTTCAAAACAAATAAGGAAAAAGAAAGAAATAATTAATCAGCTAAGAGAGCTAGTTAATGGAGTTGAAAATAAGGATACTTTCAATAAAGTTAAGGAATTACAAAACACTTGGAAAAAAATTGGTCAAGTTGAAAGCTCAAAAGATAAGGCTCTTTGGACTACTTATAATGCTCTATTAGATAGATTTTATGATAATAGAAGTATTTATTTTGAGTTGAAAGATCTTGATAGAAAGAAAAATTTAGAATTAAAAAATACTATTTGTGATAAGGCAGAAAATCTTATTAATAATACTAATATTATGAAAGCTGTTTCTATCTTAAATGATCTTCATGCAGAGTTTAAACATATTGGGCCTGTTGAAAAGGATAAACAAGAAGATATTTGGAATAGACTTAAAGTTGCTTCAGATGAAGTTTATAAGAAAAAGAAAGATTTTATTGCTAATATAAAAGTCTCTTTAAATGATAATCTTGAGAAAAAAACCAAGCTTTTAGATGAAATTAATAAAATAAAGAATTTCAAATCTGATAAAATTAAAGATTGGAATCTTAGAACTAAGGAATTAATGTCTTTAAAAGATAAATGGAATTTAATAGGAGGAGTCCCAAAAACATCATCTAGAAATATTAGCAAAGATTTTTGGAATTCTTTTAAGGAGTTTTTTGCTAATAAATCTAAATTTTTTAAAAAAATTGATGAATCTTTTAAAGCTAACCTAAAATTAAAAAAAGATCTTATTGAAAAAGTTAATGAATTGAAATCAAGTGATGAATGGGAAAAGACATCCAAGGAAATTCAGTCTATTCAACAAGAATGGAAAAAAATTGGAAAAGTTCCTATTAAAGAAAAGGATTCTATATATAAAGAATTTAGAGAAGTGTGTGATTTCTTTTATGAAAGAATGAGAGTTGAAGATAAGGATACAATTAAGATGTATGAGGATAATTTAGCGAAAAAGCTTAATGCTTGTGATGCTATTGAAAAACTTTTAGAAAATAAGGAGTTCGATCAAGATGAATTCTTTAAACTTCAAGTTAAATTTTTAGAAGTGGGCCATGTTCCAAAAGATAAAGTAGAAACCGTAAAAGAAAGATTTAAAAAAACCATAGATATTGTTGTTGAAAAGTCATCAAAATTAATGAACAAAGATGATTTTGATAAGTTTAAATTTATTATTGAGTTAAATTCACTTGCTAAAAATCCTTATTCTAAAAATAAAATTATTAAAAAGAAGTCTGACCTAATTAAGAAAATAAATACTATTCAGTCAGAAATAAAAAANCTTAAAAACAANATTTATTATCTNAAAGAATCAGTAGCTGCAGAAAATCTCAAAAAAGAATATATGGAAAAGATTAACAACTCAGATAAAGAGATTGAATCTTTGAAATTACAGCTAAANCTCATAAATAAAGTTTGAATTTTCCTTCAATAGATAACTTCCAATCTGTCTTAGAACGTATTAAACCTTTTATCAATAAGACACCCATTATCTCTTCATCTTCTTTAAATGAAAAGTTCGATTTAGATATTTNNTTTAAACTTGAATTGATGCAAAAAACAGGATCTTTTAAATCTAGAGGAGCTATTAATAAAGTATTAAAATTAACTAAGGAAGANAAATCTAGAGGCGTAGTGGCTATTTCTGCTGGTAATCATGCTCAAGCTACATCTTGGGCTTGTGCTCAATTTGGTGTTAAGTCAAAAATAATCATGCCTCATACTGCTTCTAAGTCTAAGATAAATGCTACTAAGTCTTATGGTGGAGAAGTGATTTTAACAGAAGAAAAAATGATNGATGTTTGTCAAAGTCTAATTGAAAAAGAGAACCTTTCTTTTGTCCATCCTTTCGATGATTTAGATGTACTAATGGGNCAAGGTACAGTATCTCTTGAAGTGATTGAAGAAATAAAGAATATTGATTACGCATTTATAAGTATTGGAGGNGGTGGATTAATTGCTGGTATGTCATCTGTTTTAAAACAAATTAATCCTAAAATTAAAATTATTGGTGTAGAACCAATAAATTCAAATGTTATGACAAATAGTTTAAAATCTAATAAACCAGAAACATTTGATACAATTAATAATAAAACAATTGCTGATACTTTAAATGCTCCATTTGCAGGAAAAATAACTTTTGAATACGTTAAAAAATATGTTGATGAAATACTTAATGTTTCTGAGGAGGAAATGATAGAATCTTTAAGAATTATGATTGAAAGATTAAAAGTAGTTCCTGAGCCTTCAGCCTCAGCTTGTTTTGTTCCAATAGTTTATAATAAACTAAAAATACCTTCTCAATCTAAGTGTTTAGTCGTAGTTTGTGGTGGTAATATTGATTTAAAAAAGATAAAATCATTATTTTGAAAAACAAGATAATAATTTTACTTGTTCTAATATTTTCCTTTCAAGATTTAACTTCAAAAGATACAATTAGAAATAAAGTTGATAAAAATTTTTATAAGTTTTTAGCAGTTGAAGGAGTAGTCTTGACTGGTGTTATTTCTTACTTAAAAAATGAATGGTACTCAGATAAAAAAAGAGTCCCTTTCCATTTTTATAATGATTTTAAAGGTTGGTATCAGGTAGATAAATTTGGTCATTTTTATGCTTCTTATTTAGAGAGTAATATTGGTTATTCCCTAATGAAAAAATTTAATTTTTCAGAGAAAAAATCTTTATACTTAGGTGGATTTCAGGGTTTAATTTTAGAGACTCCAATTGAATTTTTTGATGCATACTATGAAGGATGGGGTTTTTCAGTTTCGGATATGGTAGCTAATGCATTAGGATCAGTATTTTTTATTACTCAACAAAAAGTATTTGGAGAACAGTTAATTAGACCAAAACTTTCATTTAGTAGATCAATTTATGCAAGAAATGCATATGGTCTTCTGGGGAAAAATAATTTGATTTCAGAATTTATATACGATTACAATGGTTATACTTTTTGGTTTTCTTTTTCTCCAAATAAAGTTTTTAAAATTAAAAAAATTCCAAAATGGTTAAATCTAGCAATTGGTTATGGTGCTGATGGTATGTTAGGAGAATTTGAAAACAAGAAACTTTATAAAGGGAATAATTTACCTAATTATAATAGATATAGGCAGTTTTATTTATCTCTTGATATTGATTTTTCTAAATTAAAAACCAATTCAAAATTTCTAAAAAGAGTATATAATGCTTTGAGTTATATAAAAATACCTCTTCCCACTATTGAACTTTCTAATAAAAAAGTTAAAGGACACTTCTTTTATTTTTAAACATTTTTTTCTTTTTAAATAGATATTATATTTGCGAGAAAATTAGCCTCGTTAGCTCAGATGGTAGAGCAAGTGATTTGTAATCACTAGGTCGCTGGTTCGATCCCGGCACGAGGCTCAGTTAATCGATTATTCCAGCTTTTTATTTAATTTTTATTATTATTACACTACTATTTTTAAACTTAAAATATTATTATGAGACCTATATATATCATCTTTTTCCTGCTATCTTCTTTTTATGGATTTTCTCAACTTAAAACACCATCAGCAAGTACAGCCGCTGAGATAGAACAAGTTGTTGGATTAACAGAAATTGAGATTGATTATAATAGACCTTCAAAGAAGGGGAGGGATATATTTGGAAATTTAGTGCCTTATGGTAAAATATGGAGAACTGGTGCTAATAGTGGAACTGAAATTAGTTTTTCTACAGATGTTACAATTAATGGTCAAAATATTAAAGAAGGAACATATTCAATCTTTTCTATCCCTAATAAAGATAGTTGGGAAATTATTTTATATGCAGATACAGACCTGTGGAGTGTTCCAAGAAACTGGGATGAAACTAAGATAATTTTTCAATCTAATTTCAAAACAAATATTAATAATGGTAAATCTGTTGAAACTTTCACAATATCATTTGATAATATAACAAATAATGATTTTGATTTGGTTTTTTCTTGGGATGACACTTATGTTATTGTTCCAATTAATGTCCCTACAAGGTCTTTGGTAGATAATCAAATTAAATCAATTATGAGTGACAACCCTAAATCAAGTGATTACTATTCAGCAGCTGTTTATTATTTACAGGAAAATAATAAACTTGATGTTGCTTTAGACTGGATGAATAAGGCTATAGATATGATAGAAAATCCAAGATTTTTTCAGCTTAGACAGTTTTCATTAATTTTAGCAGCTAATGGAAAATATAGAGAAGCTATTAAAGTTGCAAAGAAATCGTTAGAGCTATCCATTCAAGCTAATAATCAGGATTATGTAAAGATGAATAATGACTCTATTAGTGAGTGGTCAAAAAAATAGTATTCTTTATTGTTTTAATTTATGAGAATTAGATTATTCTATATTCTTTCCTTTTTACCATTATTTCATTCTTTTTCTCAAACAATTAGAATAAATGAAGCTATTTCATCTAATTCAGTATTTATTGATGAAGATGGTGATTCACCTGATTGGTTTGAGTTATATAATTATGGTAGTCAAGAAATATCACTTAATAATTGGACAGTATCCGATAAGGATGATAACCCGGATAAATGGACTTTCCCAGATATTTCAATTAGTCCTAATGAATATCTCTTAGTTTGGGCATCTGGAAAAGATAGAGGTAATTCAAATACATTTAGAACATTAATAAATTGGGGGGATGAGTTTAAGTATATAATTCCAGATAGTAATACACCAAGTAACTGGAAAAATCCAAATTTTGATGATAGTGGATGGCAAAGTGGAAAGAGTGGTTTTGGATATGGAGATGGGGATGATGAAACAATAATTCCTAATGGAACACTTTCTTTATTTATTCGCAAAACTTTTACATTAAATGATGTGAATGATATTGAAAGTTTAATTTTAGATGTTGATTATGATGATGCATTTGTAGCTTATATCAATGGAATTGAAATTGCACGAAGAAATATTGGAGGTAATCCACCTTTATACAATTCTGTCCCTTTTACTGATCATGAGAGTGCATTATATCGAAATGGTATGCCAGATAGAATTACCATTACTAACCTTGATGATATCATTAATTCTGGTGAAAATACTTTTGCTTTACAGGCTCATAATGTTTCAAATACATCCTCAGATTTTACAATTATACCTTTCTTAAGTGTTTCTTTAAATGGCTCTGATACTAATTTAGGTGTTACACCTCCTGAAATATTAGGTTTAAATAGTGATGTATTACATACTAACTTTAAAATTTCTTCAAGTGGAGAAAATCTATCTCTTTATGATGATAATGGTAATAAAATAAGCGAATTAAATGTTATTGGAATACCTGCAGACGTCTCTATTGGGATATCAAATAATAATAATATAGTTCACTTTTCTAACCCAACTCCTGGGTTTGAAAATTCATTAAATTATTTTCAAGGTTCTAATCTAACAAATATTATATTTTCAAATGAAGGTGGATCTTTTACTGGGGAAATAAGTTTGTCTTTATCTGGAACTTCAGGGAATGAAGTTATAAGGTATACATTGGATGCATCTGAGCCAGATCAAAATTCTTTATTATATTCTGAACCTATAGATATAAAGGAAACAACTGTAGTTAGAGCAAGGGTTTTTGAGACAGGATATATTCCCTCATATACACAATCAAGAGTTTATATTTATAATGTTAACCATACTTTACCAATTATTTCACTAATTACAGATCCTGATAATTTATTTGATAATGATGATGGAATATATGTGTTTGGAGATTCATATGATCAAAACTACCCTCATTT
>NZVP01000028.1 GCA_002697405.1 Flammeovirgaceae bacterium | reverse complement strand
GCCGGTGCAGCAGCAGTCATCCAATTATAATATGATTGGTTAATAGGTGTAGGGTTATACCATAAAGCATCAGTTATAAAAGATGCTTGATCTTTTTTAACAATAATTTCTACTCTCCATTGTGATCTTGATGGTAAATCAATATTACCAACAAAACAAGATACGCTACCGTCTTCATTTTTTCTGATCTTATAATCAACTGGAGTTGCAGTTGAAGGGTGATGACCTATTATTCCGAAATTAAATTCTATNCCNCCTGATGTCCAAGGNCCCCTCATTGAAATATTTCGAAATTTAACAACTTCNTTTTTATATATAAATTCTTCACCTGATGTTTTATCAANAGCACCCAANACNTTNCCTCCAAGNTCTGGTGNNACTAAAACCTTTATNTAATNATTTTCTAATTCTATTATNTTAAATTTTTTTNNTTTNGATTCAATGTTATANCCATCAAAAGTGAAATAAGGATAAATTTTNGGATTTGAAANAAAAATTGGAATTGGATTNGGATCACTAAANTCATANGTTTNTANATCTTTANNANATTCTTTNATNGATACTTGNGATTTTNNATTATTAGNTATAANAAATAATANTACTANTACTNANTAGTCTATATTNATNNATGANTTTTATANAATTCATTTTAATAATATACAAAATATTTATTTAAGAGATTTNTANTCATTTNATTAGATTTATTATTNAGAAANCATTTCATATTAAATTTACANAATGTCNATTTATACAACCGAGATAACCTCTGATAAATTAGTTTCTGATAATCCTTTACACCATAGACTTCTTAGTGCTTATNTATTTGCTGNAAAATATATTTATGGTNATGTATTGGAGCTTGGNTGTGGNGAAGGAAGAGGTATTGATATAATTTTAAAGAAATCAAAATCTTTTACTGCNATNGANAAAATTTCAGAATTAACTGATANGCTATCANAAAAATATCCTNATNANACATTNATATCTTCATCATTCCCTCCATTTAAAAATATTAATGATAACTCATTTGATACTTTAATTTCTTTTCAAGTAATAGAACATATAAAAAATGATAAGCTATTCATTGAGGAGATATATAGAATTCTTAAACCAGGAGGAAAAGCATTAATTTCTACTCCCAATATTAAGATGACTCTTACTAGAAATCCATGGCACATAAGAGAATATACATCTGAAGAATTAAAAGAGTTAGTATCTTTTAATTTTGATAATATTATNATGAAAGGAATATCAGGGAACGATAAGGTAAAAAAATATTATGAAGACAATAAAAACTCTGTAATGAAATTTAAAAGACTTGATATATTAAATCTAGAAAAACATTTACCTACTTTTTTATATAGAATACCATATGAATTTTTAAATAGGATAAATCGAAATAAACTTCAGTCAAATGACTCTTCTCTTGTCTCTTCAATATCATCAAGTGATTATATTTTAGAAGATGACAACCCTAAAAATTTAGATTTATTTTTAATTTTAGAGAAATGAGAAAAATTATATTTTATATTGTAATTAGTCTGTTTTTTTCTAGTTGTATCTCACAAAAAAAAATAACTAAAAGAAGCAATATTAACTCTGTTATAGGTGAGGCGAGAACATACATAGGAACTCCTTATCAGTGGGGTGGAAATGATAAAAATGGAATTGATTGCTCTGGTTTACTAGTTAGATCTTTTGAATCAATAGGAATGAAAATCCCTAGAACTACTTCTCAGCAAATTGATATAGGTAAAAAAGTTTCTCTTAAAAAATCAAGAGAAGGAGATTTAGTTTTTTTTGCCTTTGGAAAAAGTAAAAGAAAAGTAACGCATGTGGGTTTAGTATCAAAGCACAATACTTCATCAGATATAAATTTTATTCATGCCTCCTCATCAAGAGGTGTAGTTGAGACTCAACTAATTAAAGATTATTACCTTAAAAGAATAAGAAAAATTAAAAGAGTATTTTAAAATAAATATTATTTTAATGATCTTAATTAATGAATTTTAAAAAAACTAAAATTAAATCATGAAAAATATCATATACATATTATCAATTATAATTATTTCATCTTGTACATCTAATACTCAGGAATGTGAAACCAATGCTAATGGTTTTATTGATGGAGTCGATGGACAGGTCACCATGGGTCAGCAATCATCTGTTGAAATTTTCAACCAAATTGACAAGGCTTGGGCTGAATTAGATTANGAAGCTCTTAAGTCATTTGTTGCAGAAGGTGCAGAGATGAGATTTTATGATGGAAGAGTAGCAGTNGGCCCTGAAGAATTTGTTGAAATGATCAAAATTTGGGTATCAGAAATTGAAGATGAGAAAGGGAATGAATATGCNTGGAATACAGATTATGCATTTTCATTAGCTGTTACTTCTATTGAAGGAGACTGGGTTAATGCTCAATTTACATCANCTCATACTAATCCTGATTCAAACCTAGAAGCAGAAGTAATTTATGAATTTTACCATATAGTTGATGGTCAAATTCAGGAATGGTCTCAGTTTAAGAGGGACGTACTAAGAAAATAAGTACTTGGGGGCCATAGCTCAGCTGGCTAGAGTGCTTGACTGGCAGTCAAGAGGTCGAGGGTTCGACTCCCTCTGGCTCCACATTGAATTATAATAANATATTTAATTATTATTAAATAATTCATAACCTTGATTGATTCCTTTTTCCATTGCTGGAACACCTTTAATCATCCATATTGGTTTTGAATCACCTTTTAGGTAATGATCAAAAAATTGTTGCATTCTTATATTAAAGTCTTTTCTATTTTGCATTTTTAGTGGCCAGTGTCTACCACCATTATAATTTAATAGCCAAGATGGTTTACCAAGTCTTCTTAAACTCATAAAAAACTCTATTCCTTGGTACCATGGGACATGTCCATCTTTATCATTATGCATTATTAAAATTGGAGTATTAATTTTATCAATATTATAAATCGGTGAATTTTCAAAGTATCTTTGAGGATATTCCCAAGGTGTTCCACCAATTCTACTTTGAGTATGTTCGTACTGAAATTGTCTACTTAATCCAGTATCCCACCTAATACCTCCAAAAGCACTGATCATGTTGACTACTGGTGCTCCTGATTCTGCAGCTTTAAATATATCTGTTTTAGTGACCAAATGTGCAATTTGATATCCTCCCCAACTGTGACCTTGTACTCCAATATTTTCTTCATCGACAAATCCTTTTTCAATCAGTGAGGTAATACCTGGAATCACACAATTGAAAGCACTTTCACCTGGATAACCAACCCTGTAATAAACATCAGGATTAAAAATTAGATATCCTCTACTTGCATAAAAGCTATAGTTAATAGTTGATCTTCCAGGAGAGGGTATAATATGTCTGTGTATACCATTAGAACTTTTTTCGTAAAAGTTTACGATCATAGGATATTTTTTATTTGGATCAAAGTCTTCAGGTTTGACTAAAATACCTTTCAATGGCAACCCATCAAGTGAGGTCCAATTAACAAGTTCTGCAGTACCCCAGTTATATTTAGCTTGTTGAGGGTTTGCATCACTTAATTTTTTATTTTCCTCAAAACTTAGATCTGAAATTATAATATCAGGAAATTTTTCAAATGATTGTTCAGTATATATTAATTTATCATTTAGTCTTGCTTTTATAGGCCTTGAATATCTATAAGGACCATCAATCAATTGTATTCCTGTATTTTTTTTATAATCATATTCATAATAACCCGAGTTTTTTGATATCTCATTAAATGTTGACATAAATATTTTTTCTGAAATATCAATATGCCTTTGCTCTGGATCTAATTTAATATATCTGAAAGTATTTTTATCTTCACGACCTTTTGTGAGACGTTTACTTTTTGAACCATCAGGACTAAATTCCCATATATCGTACCTATCATAAATAAGTATAGATTTATCATCTTCTGTCCATCCAGCTGATCCGTAAGATCTTGGATAATCTGGATAGTCACTAAGCTCATTATAAAATATTTTACCTTTTGTTAGTTCAGTATATTTTGAAGTTTCAATATTATAAGTATACCAGGTACTATCGTATTCATTATAACCGTANGCATATTTTCCTTTAGGACTAAACCTTGCATAGTTAGAGTTACCTTTAATTGCCATTTTAGATAGTCCATTATCTATATTAATAACTTTTAAATCATTTTTAGAAAATTGTCCTGTCCACTGAGAACTAAGCTGATAAGGTTCAGTTCTAATTATTAAGGCATGTTTTCCATTTCCTTCATCAGATAAAAATGCACGAGGGAATTCTTTATTTGCAATTTGAACTATTTTTTTATTCTTTAAATGAAATACNGTCTGAAATGATTTCCTTTTATCATTTTTAACTTGCATTTCCTGAACTGTATATAGTCTAGGTTCATTGTAACTCCAAACTTCAACATTAACAATTTCCTCATCTAACAATANAGTATCTTGATATATTTCCGGTAATGCTAAACCAAAATATAATTTGCTTTCATCTTTAGAAAACATGACCATACCATCAGATGAGACTCTATAACCTTCTGGTGATATTTTAGTATTTGCNATTATTGATGCTTTATCTACTGTTTTATCCCATATATAAAGTTCATTATTTCTATGGTATGATTTAGAGGTGTCTGAATCGATAATAAAAGCAAGATTATCACCTGAATCACTTAATGTTAGTTTATAATATTTTGTTTTGTCATGCGAATGAAATATATGTTTTGAATCCCATTTTTTTAGATNGATAACATAAACTCCAGCATTTATTGAGTCTTTAATNCCTGTNGTAACATATGATAAAATTTCAGCCTCTTTTGCAAANGTATAACTAGTAACATATGGAATTTTATCTTCCTCTCCAGTATTTAAATTATGAATTACTAGTGTATANCCATTTTTAGAACTTACTTTTTTAGGTTTTTTCTTTAACTTTTTCTTTGCTGTATCATTTTTTGATGGAGCTTCATATGTATAGCCAATNTANCCTGACCATTTTTCTGGTAATTTATATGACTTTACATTTGCTACTTTATGAATAGTTTGTTTTTCGAGATTAAAAATACCAAGNGAATCTTTTGGCATATCATTTTTCTTNACCTTATTCCTTTTCATAACTTTGATNCTATCTTCCCATGCTTTTATCGTGAAGATTGCAAATTCTGAGTTNTAGGTAAATTGACTTCTTCCAGATCTTTCATGATCAAATATTAAATTATTATTCTTATCCTTAATTTTTAGATGTCTGTCTTTTTCTCCTCTTTCAAGAGAATACATTACATAATTNCCTTTTGAGTCTATTACAGAGTTTTGGATTCTATTCCAAATATCAAAATCATCATGATCTAGAACTTTCTTCTGTGCGTAAATATTTGTTGATAATAGTAATATTAANGTATAAATGATGTTTTTCATTATCAATATGTTTGTTAGTTTATAATTAATTGACTGGTATTTTAAATGTAGTCAATTTTCAGAAAATAAATTTTTATTTTCTAGAATTCATTTTTGCTAGAAGCTTTAGAATCTCTAGGTATAACCATACTAAAGTAACCATTAGTCCAAATGCACCATACCATTCCATAAACTTTGGAGCACCCTTCTCTGCACCTTCTTCAATAAAATCAAAGTCAACAACTAAATTCATTGAAGCGATAATGATAACAAATACACTAAAGCCAATACTATACATAGATGAATTATTTATATCCATTAATGGTATTCCAGACCCAAAAAATGACATANCAACNTTTNCNAAATAAAGNATTGCAATTCCACCAGTAGCTGCTGCAACACCTAATTTAAAGTTTTCGCTTGGTTTAATTATTCCTAATCTGTATACTGACAATAATGCAAAAAGAATACATAAAGTGTATGATATTGCTGTAATTACAATACCATCATACATAGTATTAAACATATTTGATATAATGCCTAAAAATATTCCTTGAAGGACTCCATAAATTGGAACAGTTACAGGTGCCCACTCTTTTTTTCTAATTGTTATTATACCAACAATGAATGCAACAATNACGGATGGAAAAGCTAAAACATTAGTTATACTTATGTAAGTCCATGAATAGTATGCAGAACCTACTAAAATCATTAGAGTTAGAAAAGTTTTATTAACAGTTCCTCCAATTGTCATCTTATCTGAGTAATCAGACTTTAGATTAAATGCATTTGATGTTAGAACTGGATTTCCTGAGCGATAAGATAAATGTTTATTCATTTTTAAATTTTTTTGTTAAAGATAATAATAGAATTAATAATTATATTCTTTAGTAAATTAAATTTGATTATGGAATTTTTAGCAGAATGGGGATANATTGGTTTATTTTTAGCATCATTTCTTGCTGCTACAATAATTCCTTTAAGTTCAGAAATTGTTTTAAGTATTCTCATTGCAAATAACTATGATCTTTCCCTATCTCTATTTGTAGCATCATTAGGAAATTGGTTTGGTGGACTTAGTAGTTATGGTATTGGTAGGCTTGGTAATTGGGAATTCATTGAAAAATATTTTAGAATTAAAAAAAATAAGATTTTACAATTAAAAACTAAGGTAGATAAATGGGGTGGCTTTCTTGCCTTATTATCTTGGACTCCAGTATTTGGTGATCCCATAGCTTTAGCTTTAGGATTTTTTAGAACTAATTTTTATTTAGTAAGTATTTATATGTTAATTGGAAAAGTGTTGAGGTATATAGTTTGGGCAGCAATAACTTACTGGGGTATTTCTCTATTTTAATCAAATAATTTTTAACTTCACACACATGAAAAAAATTAAAATTTTTTCTCCTGCAACAGTATCTAATGTTGCTTGTGGTTTTGATATATTAGGATTTCCTATTGAATCATTTGGTGATGAAATGGTTATATCAAAGTCAGATAAAAAGGGGGTTAGAATAACTAAAGTAGAAGGATATCCAGTTCCAATAGATTCTAAAAAAAATGTTGCCTCAGTTTCTGCTCAAAAATTAATAAATGATCTTAAACCTAGTTGTGGATTTGAAATAGAAATTAAAAAAAATATTATTCCAGGAAGTGGGATTGGTAGCAGCGGTTCAAATGCTGCAGGAAGTGTATACGGTATAAATAAACTCCTTGGTGAACCATTAACCTTAAAGCAACTTATCAAATATGCTATGAGTGGTGAAGCTGCATCTAGCTTAACAGAACACCCTGACAATGTTGCACCTGCTTTACTAGGAGGACTAGTAATGGTTAAATCAATCCATGAAGAAAATATTATATCTCTACCTGTACCTAAAGATTTATTTTGCTTTGTTATTAATCCTAAAATAGAAGTTAAGACTTCATATTCTAGAGAGATTTTACCCAGTAATGTAGCATTAAGTTCAATGACTAAACAAGTTGCTAATTTTGGGACTTTTATTTATGCATTACATACCTCTAATTATGATCTTATTAAAGTTTCTTTAATTGATAATGTCATTGAGAAACATAGAAAGAAATTAATACCGTCTTTTGATGAAGTTCAAAAAAAATGTTTAGAACTAGGAGCTTTGGGATGTTCTATATCTGGCTCAGGCCCATCTATTTTTGCAATTACAAAAGGAGAGGAGAATGCTGAAAAAATCAATACCGAAGTCACTAAAATTTATAAAAAAACTAATATTGACTTTTCTACATATATTTCTAAAATCAGCTCCAAAGGGATTAAAGTAATTGATTCTAATTAACTAATGAAGTATTATAGTCTTAAAAATAAGCTGCATAAAGTAAATTTTAAAGAAGCTTTATTCAATGGATTAGCTCCAGATAGAGGACTTTATTTTCCTAANGAAATTANTGAATTANATAANTCATTTATTTCAGNTCTTAGNAANTATGANAAGTCTGAGGTTTCNTTAAATNTTNTATCACAATTNATNGGAAATGAAATTGATAAAAATTCTNTAATTAAAATTATTGATCATTCAATTGANTTTAAGTTTCCNTTAANAAAAATTGATNATAGAATTTCAGTTCTTGAATTATTTCATGGTCCAACAATGGCATTCAAGGATGTNGGAGCTAGNTTTACTGCTNGATGCTTAAGTTATTTCATTAGAAAAGGTTTTAATAAGAAAGTTACTGTTTTAGTTGCTACATCAGGNGATACNGGAGCAGCAGTNGCAAGTGGTTTNCATANAGTTGAAGGTATNGATGTTTTTATNCTTTATCCNAAAAANAAAATATCNAANATTCAAGAAAANCAGATTTCNNCTTTTTCAGATAATATTTTTCCAATAGAGGTNNATGGNNCATTTGATGATTGNCAAAAAATNGTNAAGGANGCNNTNATNGATAANGATTTGNCTTNNNATTTTAATTTTACNACTGCNAATTCTATTAATATTTCTAGGTGGATACCTCAGACATTATANTATTTTTTTGCTTTTATGCAATTGTCATCAAANATNAAAAAAACATCATTTTCTATNCCTTCAGGTAATTATGGAAACTTATTTTCTTCAGTAATTTCGAAAAAATTAGGTCTCCCNATAGAGCANATTATATCATCTAATAATATTAATAATCCTGTTGAAAGATATTTTAAATCTGGCATCTATAATGCATTATCTCCAAAAGAAACTTTATCNAATGCTATGGATATTGGAGATCCAAGTAATTTTAAGAGAGTCCAAACAATTTTTGATTCAGACTTAAGGAAGATGAAAAATATGATTTATGCCTTNAGTTTTTCAGATACACAAACGAAAAATGCAATAAAAGAACTTTTAGATAATTTTAACTATATATCTGACCCGCATGGAGCAATAGGATATTTAGGAGCTAAAAAATATATAAATGATAACTTAGGCTCACAGTGCATATTCCTAGAGACTGCTCATTATTTNAAGTTTTATGACGAAATAAAATCTATTATTAATAAAGAACATAAAGCTCCTTCTCAACTAAATAAAATATTAAATAAAGTGAAGAATTCTATTCAGATAAAAAACTACAATCAATTTAAAGATTATCTTAATTTAACGATATAGTAATTTCTTAAAATCTATACTTTTTAATTTTTTTTATACTTTTGTGAGCTAAAACAAATTATTAAGAATATGAAAAAGTTATTATTTATTATATCTATACTATTTATTTATGGGTGTAATACAAATCCTAATTATGAAAGGAATTTAGCTACTGCTAAAAAATTATTCGAACTACATGGTGAAGAAGATCTAGATGGTCAGATAGCACTAATAAGTGATAAAATTCAATCTAATTCTTCTATGTATGGTTCTGAAACTGCTGGATATGATCAGTATGTTAATATGTTAAAAGGGTATCATGCAGCTTTTGATGATATTAAATATACAGCTGATATATGGTTGCCTGGAACTGATTCATTAGGTAATCTTGATGGTAGTGTAAGAACTTATGGTACTTGGACAGGAGTTAATGTTGCTACTGGAAAAGTTCTTGATCTTCATGGCTACTGGTACATGAATTTTGATGAGGATGGAAAAGTTATTGGTCAAGGAGATTACTTTGATTTTGGAGGGATGATTAACGCTGTTTATCCTAAAAATTTAGTTTTTATCCAAGTTGCTGTTAAGAAAGGCAAGAAAGATGAAATGATTAANTTATTAAAATCGGAGAGAGGAATTCCTACAACCGTTGCGTATGATGGTGCTATTAGATATGAAATGGCTTATAATGATGAAACAAATACAGTTCATCTTGTTGGAGAGTGGGAAAATTATGAAAAGTATGCTGAATATTTAAACTGGAGAATGACCGAGGATGATTTTATACAACAAATGATTCCTTTAATGGTTGGTGGTGCTAATGGATTAACAGTTTCNCAGCCTAATTCAAGCTACACCTCATTTTAAATATTAATACAATATTTTAATAAAAAGGGGCATATCAGCCCCTTTTTTTATTTTAGTTTAAAAATGGAAATTTTAGTATATCATTTTTAAAAAAAAACTATACATAAGAAAAAACGTTTCAGTTGTATAACATAAAAAATTATGTTGATATGAATGTAATTGACAATTTATTTGAAAAAGTTTTTTCTAAAACTATTCAGAAAAAATTTGAGAAGTTTATTTTGATATTAGCCGCAAGCGGATTCTTAATTCACCTTTTATTGATTTTTTTAAATACTTATGGTTTTATTAAAGTTAGTGTAGGCTCTGAATTACTTAATAATCCAATCTCAGCTTTATATACACCTTTCTCTTTTATCCTTGTTTATGAAGCTTTTCTTTTAATTTATTATCTNCCTAATTCTTTTACAGTTTCTGTTGTAAAAGGATATGAAATAATTTCNTTAGTACTAATTAGAAAAATATTTAAAGATGTTCCTATGGTTGACTTAAGCGGNAAATTTTTATCCAATTCCGCTAACATCCAATTTATTTATGATTTAGTGGGGTTTGTTATTGTTTTTTTCCTTATTTATTTATTTAAAACTACTGCAGGAAAACCTAAAACTCCTAAAATTGATGATAAATTGAAAAAATTTATATCACAAAAAAAGGCTATATCTATACTTTTAGTNCCAGTACTAATAGTATTAGCTAGTCTTAGTTTTAGCGACTGGGTAAATAGCTTATCAAATGGTAGTCAGGCCAATATTGATTTTTTATTTTTTGTTGATTTCTTTACAATTTTAATATTAGTTGATGTTCTTCTATTATTAATATCATTTAGATATACTGAAAGATATTCTCAACTAATTAGAAATACTGGTTTTATTATATCAACTATAATGTTAAGATTATCTTTTGCGGCCACAGGGTTAACTAGTATTATACTTCTGATTTCCGGGATTTTATTTGGTGTTGTTATTCTAGCAATTTTTAAAAAAATGGAGAAAGTAAATTATTTAGGCTAGAAATTTAACCTAATAATTTTATCTATTATTAAACTATCTTTAGTTTTGTCTTATATGAAGAAAATTATATTATCCTTTCTTTTACTTTTTTTATATCAAGAAACCTATTCACAAAGAGTTTATAAAAAACCTCAATTTGTGAAGAATTGGAGTAAACCAAGTAAACATCCTGATCATATTGTTTTAAATTTTTCAGATGATCCAGCAACTTCAATAAGTGTAACTTGGAGAACAAATAAAGATGTTAAAATGGGGTATGGTGAGATAGCATTATCTGATCCTAATCCTGCATTTATTAGTACTGCTAATACAATAAAAGCTACTACTACTAATTTTGTATTTGATAATGTTGTAGGTGTAATTGATAGAAATAATCCAAAAAAGACAACATTTAATAATCTTAATCATAATTATCATTCTGTAACATTTAAGAATCTTAAACCAAATACAATGTATGGTTACAGAGTTGGAGATGGAGAAATATGGAGTGAATGGATACAATTTACTACAGCAAAAAAAGAGTCTGAGCCATTTTCCTTTTTATATGTTGGAGATGCTCAGAATTATATACTTGAACTATGGTCAAGATTAATTAGAGAAGGATATAAAAAAGCTCCTAATTCTAGATTTATTATTCATGCAGGAGACTTAATTGATGATGCTCACGAAGAACATCAGTGGCATGAATGGTTTATGGCAGGTGGGTGGATACATAGATCTCTTCCATCTATTCCAGTACCTGGTAATCATGAGTATAATCCTCAAGTTCAGAAAGATATAGATCAAGGAATTAAAAGGTTATCAATTCAATGGAATAATCAATTTACCTTACCAATGAATGGGGTAGAAGGGATCAAAGAAACAAACTATTATCTTGACTATCAAGGTGTAAGATTTATAGCCCTCAATAGTAACTTAATGATTGAAGAGCAAGCAAAATGGTTAGAGTCAGTATTAAAAGAAAACCCTAATAAATGGACTATTGCAACATATCATCATCCTATTTTTTCTGCATCTAGAGGTAGAGATAATGTTGAATTAAGAAATTTATGGAAACCTTTATTTGATAAATACAATGTAGATTTAGCTCTTCAAGGTCACGATCACACTTATACTAGAGGAAGGGTTCAACCCTATGAAACTAATATATTAGATGGTGAAAACATTAAAGACGAGACAGGTACTGTTTACGTTGTTTCTGTTAGTGGTGGAAAAATGTATAAGGTTAAATCTAATTGGGAAGAATATGAAGGTGACAGTAGGGCATTAAGAGATAAAGTTGGAAATAATAAACAACTTTTTCAGGTAATATCAATTGATGGAAACAAACTCTCATATCAGTCTTATACTGCTACCGGAGAATTATTTGATGCTTTTGACCTAATAAAAAATAAAAATGGAAGAAATTCTTTCGTTGAAAGAAAAAATGAAGCTCTTTAATTTATTTTGGGGATAGATTCTGCTGCTCCTAAGTTAGTTGTACTTATTGCTGCTGCTTTTCCTGCTCTAATTAAACTATCTTTAATTGACATCCCTTTTACAATACTTGCTATATAATATCCTATGAATGTATCACCCGCTCCAGTTGAATCTATTGAATTTACTTTTTCAGCATTAATACTGAAAGTATTTTCTTTATAAGAATATATTGAACCTCTCTTTCCTAGTGTTAATATAATTTCTGTATTACTTAACTTTTTATTAATGGATTTTATAATTTTTTCTGGGTTATTTTCACCTGACAAACTTTTACCCTCTGTTTGGTTTAATATTAATATAGCTACTTTATTTAAATTATAATTATGAATATTTTCATTAAATGGAGCTGGATTAAAAATAATTTTTAGCCCTTTTTCATGAGCTATATCGATTATTTTATCAACTAAATTAACCTCATTTTGAATTAGTAAATAATCGTCTTTATTAAATTTAGAAATTGTATTATTGATAAAGTTTACATCTAACCTGTGGTTAGAACCACCATTTATTATTATAGAATTCTCACCATTTTTATCAACCTGAATGATAGCGTGTCCTGTTGGAGTCTCACTTAAAGAAATATTTTCGGAATTAACATTCCATTTTTTCAGTTTATCAATAATAAATAAATCATTTTTATTAATTAATCCAGCATGATACACATCATTGCCAGCCATTGATATAGCAACACTTTGGTTTAAGCCTTTACCTCCTAACTTGATATCAAATTTATTAGATGATATGGTTTCGCCTGGCTTTACCAAATTATCAACTGAATAGAAAAAATCTTTATTAATAGACCCAATATTTAAAATTTTCATCATTCTATACTAGGCTTTTTTTGAGTATATTCAAAAATTTAGACCTATCTATTTTAGATGCTAATTTAATATTTCCATTTTTTGAAAATTTTACTAAATCTTTTCCTCTTTCTTCTCCATCAAGAATTACGTTAATAAAACATCTTTTATACTCAGTTTTAGAATCATCAATCATTACAGCCATTGCTAGAGGATCTGCCAAATCGATTTTATGTTCTTTATACTTTACCTTATAATATTCTAATCCTCTTTGCTGAATATCAATTGCAAATTTTGATATTGAAGTTCCTATATTTTCTAATTCATCAAAATTATCTTTATCAAGATATCCATAAATTTGAGTAGTATCCCAGGCTACCATATGTACCTCAATACCGGAATTTAAGACCATATCTGCAGCATCAGGATCAACCCAGAAATTAAATTCAGCATGTTCAGTAATATTTCCTTTTCCTTCTCCTATACCACCCATTACATATAATTTTTTAATCTTATTTTTTACTGTTGGATCTTTAGTTAAGACTTTTGCAATATTAGTTAGAGGTCCTATTCCAATAATTTCTATTTCATCTGGATTATCATTAATTAAAGAAATTATTTTATCAACTGCATTTTCATTTTTGCATTGAAATGAAGGATAGTATGGTCCAGTATCTCCAAGGCCATCTTTACCATGAAAAAATTTAGAAGTCTCTAGTTTTCTATTTAGTGGTGCATTTTCACCTTTATAAACAGGAATATTTTTATTGCATAGTTCACAAGTGTATAGTGCATTTATAGTAGCTAAATCAAGATCAACATTTCCTGCAATTGTTGTTATTGCCTTAACATCAAAATTTCTGTTTTTTAATGCCATAATAATTGCGATGGCATCATCTGTTGCTGTATCAGTATCTATTATTATTTTTCTCAAAGGGATTTTACCTTTAATCTTGATTTAAATTAATTAAATTATTTGAGGAATCTTAATCAACACAACAATCTCCATCATTACACTGACAATACTTTTTGTTATAAATATGTAAACCAGCTAATGTAAAACCTGTTATATAAGTGATGAATTCTGGTAGATGCACTATAGCATACTCTTCACTTATTATTAGAAAAGAGAGGAAACCCCATGCTAGAAATAAAGAGATCTTGATTAATAAACTAGATGAGTTTTGAGTTGTTTTATAAACTGCAATAAAAGAAAGTAAAAGAAAAAGAAAGTTAAGAGATTGCCACCACCCTGAAACAACAAGAAAATGACTTTGTGCAATAAACAGAAAAGGAGTTACAAAACAATGTAGAATACATAGTAAGCTGAAAGTAACACCATAATTATCTGGATGTATAGACGATATTTTCATTTTTTTAATTTTTTGAGAGTCACAAAAATAATTTTTTTTATCTCTCTATTACTACTTTTAATTTATTAATTTCTTTTTCAGTAATAATTTCTAGAATATAAATTCCTACTCTAATATTTGACAAATTAATTTCTAATACTTGGCCATCTTTACTAAACGATCTAGGCTTTAAAATTTTACCAGATAAATCAACAAAATAAATATCCTTAACTTCTAAGTTCTGATTTAACTTAATCTTTAAGACATCTTTAACAGGGTTTGGATATACATTCTCAATAAATGTTACATCTTCAACAAATAGTGGAATTGCACAACCATCAGCATCCACAACTACTCCAGAAGGAGTGTTAGGACAAGTATCTAAATCGTCAGTAACCCCGTCACCGTCAGTATCCTTTTGTGAGTCTGCACAACCGTCAGCGTCAACAGCTTCTCCAGCAGGAGTGTCAGGACAAGTATCTAAATCATCAGTTACACCGTCACCGTCAGTATCCTTTTGTGAGTCTGCACAACCGTCAGCATCAACAGCCTCTCCAGCAGGAGTGTCAGGACAAGTATCTACGTCGTCAGTTACACCGTCACCGTCAGTATCCCTTTGTGAGTCTGCACAACCATCAGCGTCAACAGCCTCTCCAGCAGGAGTATCAGGACATAAGTCAGAGATATCAGCAATTCCATCCAAATC
>NZVP01000027.1 GCA_002697405.1 Flammeovirgaceae bacterium | reverse complement strand
ACCACAGGCAAATTTAGATGCTTTGGTGGGTGCACTCCTTGAATCCGATAAAAATATTGTTGTTAATGTCGGTTTTTGGGGTGGAAGTAATTCGTGGCAGGGGAACGGAAGAGATATAGGTTTTGATCAGATTAAGCCTATAGACAACGTCTCGAATGAGTATATATTCCTCAGGGCAGCAGGAGATATTAATATATCAGGTGTTGAGTCAAACACCAATGAATATGCTATAATTGTAGCTCATGAGGATAATACTAAGTTATGGACTCATATTAGTGTTGAAGATACTGCTACTACCTTACCTAATTATCTCCTAAATAAAGGAGAGTACAAAATTTTATATTTTGGAGGAGTTGGAGTAAGCTCAGACGACCAAATTTATCTATTATCGAATAAGAGAGTATACGGATACCAAAATATGGCAGGGCAGAATGGGACTCCAGCGAAACAGGCAATGATGCTGGTAAATGGAATTAATCCATTAGCATCTAATAAAATTGATGGTATTTATAATATTGAAGATATAGCAAGCACAAAATTTGAGATGTCCCTAAAGATATTAACATCAACAGGCGCTGATCTAGTATTAAACGGTGAAGACGCATCAATTTATAATCCTATTTCAGAGGAAATTATTGGTAGGGAAGACTTTTCATGGTACTATTTTAATAATAATGATTTAGGGTCAATACTCCCATTGGGTCCAAACAAAAGATTGACAATAGAGTCAAATGGACCTGTTTATGGGCAGTATTATGGTTACAACTCTGTTCAAGGTTTGGCAGGATATTTTTTCTCATATTCAGACTTTGATAAAGACGGCATAACTGATGCTGATGACCTTGATGACGACAATGACGGAATACTTGATGTCTGGGAAGGAGATACAGACACGGATGGAGATGGTTTCCTAAACAGATATGATTTAGACTCAGATGGAGATGGGTGTTATGACACGCAGGAGGCAGGATATACAGATCAAGATGATAATGGAATACTTGGGTACGGAACTACGGAGGGAGTTTATGTTGATGATCTTGGTAGAGTAATCCAAAATAATGACAAAACAGATGTTGTTGATGGGTATACGCTTCCAGTAGATTTAGATAATAGTGGCGCAGAAGATTTTAGAGAGAATGGTTTTCAATTAGAAATTACATTACACCCTGAAGATGTTTTTCTTGATCCCTGCCCAAATTTAGATGATGAATCTATCTTTTTTGAGGCTGATGGAGAAGGTGTTAATGTTTCCTATAGATGGCAAGTGAGTGCCGATGATGGGTTGACATGGAAAAGAATTTTTGATGTAGAAAATTATAGCGGTATCATCGAAAATAAACTTGAAATAATTGATTTTGATACCTCTATGATTGGAAATAAGTACAGAGCAATTATTGAAACAAGAGGCTTTATTTGTGGTGAGAATGACACGACGAATGCAGCAACAATATACATGTTGCCTGATAATGACAATGACTGTGTACCTGACGAGAAAGACTTAGATGATGACAATGATGGTATTTATGACACAGAAGAAGGAACAGACGATATAGATGGAGATGGAGTAATTAATAGCTTTGATTTAGATACTGACGGAGACGGGTGTTATGACGTAGCAGAGGCAGGTTTTAGTGATGGAGATAATGATGGTATATTATGTGTTTCTCCAGTTATAGTTGATTCTTTGGGGGTTGTAGTAGCTTGTGAGGGAGCTGAAGAATGCTCTCCTCTAAATATTACTGACTATAATGTTGTGGGTACTGCTCAGTTTATTGAAACTGATAGTTCATATCTACTTACAGAAGAACTAGGTAATCAGTCTGGAGCCGTCTGGTCTCTGGAGACAGTTGATTTATCTAAAGACTTTGAAGTCAAATCAAAATTAAACCTTGGTAATATTCAAGGGGCCAATGGTGCTGATGGAATAGCATTTGTTTTACAGCCATTATCTTCAGATCAAGGTTCAAGTGGGGGTGGTATTGGTTATATGGGAATTAAACCTTCTGTAGCAGTTGAATTTGACACGTATAAATGGAATACAAATGATCCAGATGGTGACCATGCAGCCATAGTTTATGATGGTGAGACAACAACACATAATAATGAGTATATTTTCTCGACAGAGATAGCAGATGGAAAATACCATGAAGTGATATTTAGTTGGAATGCCTCAAACAATTCCTTAACTGTTTCTTGGGATGGAAACATCATAATTTCTGCTACAAGAGATATAGTAAATGATATTTTTAGCGGCAATCCGGAGGTATATTATGGTTTTACGGCTGCTACGGGTGGTTCTATAAATAACCAGAGTGTAATAATTACAGGAACCTGCACCTCATCATCTGGAGGTGAGCAACCTGTTGAAGATGGTTACACGGACCCTGTAGATTTAGATGAAAATGGGACAAAAGATTATAAAGAAATCAGTGAAATTCCTGCATTAATAACTAATCCTCAGTCAGTAGAAATTGCTGTAGACCGGTCTGTGTCATTCAGTGTAGATATAGACTATAACGGGCCTTTAAACTATCAATGGCAACTAAACTTGGGTGATGGCTGGATAAATTTAGACGATACTTCAACCTATTCTGGAATAAACACCCCGATGTTAACAATCGATAGTGTAGATCAAATAATGGATGGAAGCTTTTACAGGTTAATGATAACATCAGCCTTATTGTGTTCAGATCCAGTATTTTCTGCTGATGCCAAACTTACAGTACTTCCTGATAATGACAGAGATAAAATTCCTGATATAGAAGATTTGGATGACGATAATGATGGGATACTTGACANAGAGGAAGGTGATGGAGATACTGATAATGACGGTATTCCAAATGCATTTGATTTAGATTCTGATGGAGACGGGTGTTATGATGTTATAGAGGCTGGACACGAAGATTCAGACGGAGATGGTTTACTTGGAGACAGTCCAGTTACAGTAGATTCTTTAGGTCTAGTTATTTCTAATACTTCAGGNTATATTACTCCTGAAGATAGAGATGATAANGGGATATATGATTTTCTTGAAATAGGATCTTCAGTAACTATACTATCTAACCCTTCAAGTGTATCAATTATAGAGACAAGAGATGCTAGATACGAGATACTTTATACTGTAGAAGGTACAATATTTTTTAAGTGGCAAGTATCTGAAGATGAAGGTGTTACATGGAAATATATTGTTGATGATAATGTATACTCTGGATCTACTACGTCTGTNCTTACACTTACAAATGCTCCACTTGAATTTAATGATTATCAGTTTAAAGTGANGTTATCTACTCCTGCATNTGTATGTGATTNAGATNTTGAATCTCAAGTTGCTCTTACTGTATTGCCTGATAATGATAAAGACGGNATTGCAGATGAAGATGANTTGGATGACGATAACGATGGAATTCTTGATATTTATGAAGGAATTGGTGATACTGATGNAGATGGAATAATTAACTCTTTNGATTTAGATTCTGANGGNGACGGGTGNTATGATGTNATAGANTCAGGNTGTNTNGATCCAGATAATGATGGTATTTTAGGNGTATCNCCNGCTAANGTTGATGGGTTGGGACTNGTAGTAGATAATTACATTGCTAAATACGATTTTACNGGAAACCCTAACGACAGCTCAGGAAACTTTCTGAATGGNATTGTATCGNGTGCNCAACTTACAAANGANAGGTTTGGAATACTTAATTCTGCNTATNNNTTTGATGGAGAAAATGATTTTATTTCTGTTGNTCATGATAGTCTTCTTAACCTAAGTAACTATNAAAGGTTCNCTATCTCNCTTTGGATNAGACCTTTGAAATTTATAAACTTNGGAGAAGAAAAATCNTTTATCAAAAAAGGAACNNATAACTCATCNTGGAANTATAAGTATTCATACGTAAANGACACTTCTGAGCTTGTTTTTAATATTAATCAAACTTCTNANNTNTCTTCAAATGANATANTNNTNAACATATTTGATTGGTANCATTTNGTNATNCAGAAAGATGGTGAGTATATAACTCAGTTTATTAATGGTGACACAATATCGTCAGTGATAGATACTACCTCATTTGTANGTAANTTATNTCCTCTTATTNTNGGGGGATCTNTNGANGCTCAAGATTTATTTTTTGGAGTTATTGACGATATAATAATAGCTGGAAACTATGGNTTCTGTGAATATAAAGAACCNGAAGATAGTGATAGTTCAGGGGTTTATGANTTCCTTGAATTTGGAGGTCCAGCTTCTTTAGATACTATTTCTGGNTNACAAATAATAACTGAAGAGACAGATACNTATTTCTCTGNTTCNTCTACCNCGATTAGTGNGNTATCTTATCAGTGGCAGTTCTCCGATGATCAAGGTTCTTCATGGGCTAATNTAAATGATACTACCTATTTTGANGGATATAATAGTGATACTCTCCTGGTTAATAATGNTCCTCTTTCCTTTGATAACTATCTTTTTAGAGTTGTTATNTCTACAGAATCATTTAATTGTGGAGNAGATATAATCACTGATCCTTTAGANCTCACAGTGCTTCCAGATAATGACCTAGATGGTATNGCTGATACTGACGATATTGATGATGATAATGACGGAATTTATGACTATGAAGAAGGAAATGGAGATANTGACGGAGACGGAATTCCTAACNCTTTNGACTTAGATTCTGACGGNGATGGGTGCAANGATGTTATAGAGGCAGGCTTTANAGATGATAATGGAGATGGTATTTTGGGAGATAATCCAGTAGTAGTTAATNAAGAAGGAAAAGTAATNAGTGGNGGAGATGGTAATGGATATATAGAACCTGTAGATAGAGACAGTAATTTCAAACCAGATTATCTTGATTTTGGTTCAGAAGCCTTTATAATTATNGAGCCNGAAGATATATATNTAGTTGAAAGTTTAGACTCTCTAGNAAAAGTAATAACTGAGGTTCCAGAATCAGAGACTATGGTTCTTTATACATGGCAGGTTAGTGAAAATGGTGGTATTTCNTGGGAGGGTATTTCTAATGTCTCTAATATTTTAGAGGTTATTAATGCTGATATAAGTTATAATGATAGGTTATTTAGGGTTATTNTCTCAACACCNTCATTTATTTGTGGAGGAGAAAAAATATCTGATCCATTTAGAATTATGATTGAAAATGATTTTGATTCTGACTTTGTCGGTGACTTTAGTGATTTAGATGATGATAACGACGGTATATACGACTCTTTAGAATGTGAGAATACATCAAGTTTACTCATTAGTGGTGATGTAGATACATTANTAACTTCTGGTTATCCAATTATTGCNAAATACTCAGGTAATTCTGGATCAGGAGGAGAGCCGCAAATTTTTGGAAATAATATTAATGTGTCTATGCTCATATCAGAGGATGATATTTATGAAAGCTGTTATTTCGTATCGGATATGAATTTTGATGACGGTATTGAGGTTAAAGTAGGGGGTAAGACAATTCTCTCTTTCAACCAGTATCATTGGGATGTTAGAAGAGGTAAGGCTGATCCATTCTTAACTAGAGAGTTTAATGGAGGTATTTTTGGTAACCTATGGACTCCGTGGAATGAAAATGTTAAAATAAAACTTGTAATAAGAGATGGCTCGATAAAGCTCTATTCTGAGACTGTAGATGGCAGGATGGTAGATGTTATTCCTTATATGGACAATACTGTAGATGGATGGGTTTTAGATAAAAACTTTACCTTGTCGTGTAGAGAAGGATTTAATCTAGATATCAGAAATACGAATCACGCCGGACCTTCCCTTTTCAAATCTGAAAATACTATTTATGCGTACGTATGTAAAGACACCGACGATGACGGAGATAATAATAATAGAGACCTTGACTCTGACGACGATGACTGCTTCGATGTCAGGGAGGCTGGGTTCTTAGATCAGAATGATGACGGAAGGTTAGGNGATATACCTGTCNTTGTTGATTNATTAGGTGTTGTTCTTAATAACGGAGGNTATGATATTCCTGNAGATAATGATGGAAATAATNTATACGACTTCTTAGAAGTAGGTTTTACTATTGATGTGNTATCATCTCCTGAATCATATACNTTAGTAAAAGANGGTGATACATTTAGCCTTTTTGTTGATGTTAGATTAAGTGAGAGGTTTGTGTATCAGTGGCAGGTACAGGATGANTACAGTTTGTTTTGGGAANATCTTTCTGATACNATAATTGGATTATCCTCGTACTCNGGTTCAAATACAAATAATTTAAAAATTTCAGGAATAAATTTTGATAATAATCAGCTAGATAATCTGTTTTTATCATACAGACTCATTATCTCCTCTCCAGCATATTTATGTCAAGATGATATACTTACTTCTCCATTTGAAATTGAGGTTTATCATAAAGATTTACATATTCCTACTGGTTTTTCTCCTAATAACGATGGAATTAATGACACCTGGGTAATTAGAGGGTTAGAAGAATATCCTAATCACAAGATTAAGATATTTAATATTTGGAANACTAAAATTTTTGAGTCAAAAAATTATCAGAATGACTGGAGAGGTACTAATCAGACACAGATATATTTTGGTGATGGGAGGTTGCCAGAGGGTACTTACTACTATATTTTTGATTTAGGAAATGGAAAAAAACCTTTAAAAGGATTTGTTTTTATTAAAAGAGATTAGACTTTGAAATTTATAATTAGGAAATATATTGACTAAATTTGCGTTAAATATCAAATTACNATACATGATAAGGAAAGTATTTTCNCTTCTTTTTTTTATTATTTTTTCATTTAATAGTAATTTGATTTCTCAGGGTTGTGGTGNGCCTGAGATAGTTGATATTGGTGGTGCTGATGGATCATTTGAGAGTTGTTCTTCTATTGTTGCTTCACCTGTCTTAAATAGTAATGTTACTTGTGGAGGATGGTCTAATGGTATAGGTACGGCAGATACTCATAATCAAAATAATAGCATGTCATTAATACCATCTCCTGATGGAGGTGTTTTTGCTGCTCTTTTTTCAAATTCTGCTGGATCATTATTTAACAGAGAATCATTTTATACTGATGTAACAAATTTAACCGTTGGTAAAGTTTACACACTAAGATTTTATATTGTAAATGCAGGTAACTATACTACTACCGGTGCAAGCAGTAGCGTTAGACTAAAAGTTACTTTTGGCTCAGAGGAAAAAGAGACATCAACGTATACACCTGACGGATATGGTAATCAGGTTTGGGACGAGGTAACTATGAGTTTTACTGCAACATCTACTTCGCAAAGACTAACATTTGAATCACTTCCTTTAAACCCAATACTTGGTTACATGGGAATTGATGGTATTAGACTTACTACGGATAACACCTCATCTAATAATGCCCCAATTGCAAATGATGATGGAAATCAAGTTGATGAGGGTGGGATCGAATCAGGAAATGTCCTTTCTAATGATACCGATACTGATGGCGATGTCCTGCAGATTGTAGCTATAGTAGATATGCCAAATTATGGGTCATTGACTTTTAATTCGAGTACTGGTGAGTATGTTTATCAACACTTTGGAGACGAACAGTTTTCAGACTTATTTACCTATGTAATGACGGATGGTACCTGTACTGATACTGCTGACGTTGTACTAAGTATAATTCCTAAAAATGATCCTCCTACCGTAATTCAGGATACTTTCTATGTGAATGAGGGAGATACTTTAACAGTATTAAATTCTGATCCTAATTTAATTATTAATAACGATATTGATCCAGATAATACTGTCTCTGATTTCACAGCACAGCTATCCATACCAACACTTTACAATGCAGCAGGTACCACATTTTTACTTGGAAGTAAAGGTGCTTTCCAGTACATACATGGATGTAACAATGCATCTTTAGATATTTTTCAGTATTATGTCAGTGATGGAACTACCCAATCTGAGTTTCAGGATAGTGTTTTAATATACATTTTGAATGAGGCGCCATTTGGAGAACCTGATTTTTATTCAGTAGATAATGGAGAAACCTTAATAGTAGATGATGAGCTTAGTGGGCTATTAGCTAATGATGTTGATTCTTTTGCTTGTGATACTTTAACAGTTACTTTAGTTCAGCCTCCATCTATGCATTTAGGAGCATTTGACTTAGATACAAATGGTACATTTACTTATATTCATGACGGTAGTTTTGCTCCAACTCAAGATTATTTTGTGTATCAGTTATCTGATGGTCAGGACAATGCACTCGAGACAGATACTGTATTTATAAGTATAAATAATCCTGGTCCAAATACNCAAAGTTTAAATTTNGCTGTAGATGAAGGNAAGCAATTGATCGTTGATTCNTTACAAGGTATNCTCACAGTTTCTTCGAGTAATTTAGGNCTTCCTCTNTCAGTTGANTTACATCAGGCGCCGTTTAGGGGNANATTACTTCCTAGTGGNGAAATTAATGATGATGGATCTTTTGTTTANGAGCANGATTGTACAGATATGCCTAACGAAGATTATTTCCTATTTAAGGTNTCAGATTCAGTGACTGAGTCTATAGACACAGTTTTTATTACAGTAAATAACGTTTGTCCTACTGGTGAGAATGATTTTTACCAGATATCTGAGGGTCAGACAATAGATATTTCAGCGCCTGTAGGTGTGTTATTTAATGACACAGACGATAACGTCTGTGATCCTCTATCTGCAACACTAGTAGTACCTCCTTTATATCATACTGGTACATTTACACTAAATCAAGACGGTTCTTTTATATATACTCATGATGATAGTGAAAACTTTGAAGATCAATTCTCTTATAGGTTATCTGATGGAGAGTGTAACGGAGCGGTTTATACTGTAATCCTTGGAATTGATTCAGTGAGTGATGTTCCTCCTATTGCTAGAGACGATAGTTTCATTCCTTGCCTTAAGGAAGGTGAGACACTAAATATTACAACCTATGAAGATGGTGTTTTGGGTAATGATAATGATGCTGATCCTAAGGATGATGTTCTTACAGCAGAATTGATTCAAGGAGTTTCTCATGGAACTCTATTATTTAATGATGATGGTACATTTACCTATACTCATGATGGTGGGGAAGATGAAAGTGATTTCTTTACATACGTAGCATTTGATGGTGACTTTTATAGTTTAGATACTGCAGTTGTTACAATATGTATTGATCAGGTAAATGATTGCCCTGATGCTATTGATGATAATTTTACAATTAATGAAGGACAAGTATTAGATTCTACTGTAGCAAGAAATGATGTTGATGCTGACTTAATTACTGCAGACAATAATTACTCTATAAGTATAGCACCTTCAGTCGGTACCTTAGAGCTTAGATCAGATGGTAGTTTTACGTATGTTCCTCCTTCTCAAATTGATCCACCTGGCCCTCAAATTGTTACTTTTGAGTATGAGATTACAGACCCGGACCCATCTACAAATTGTTCTGATAAGGCAACTGTAACTATAAGAATTAACTCGATAAATGATTGTCCTATTGCAAATGATGATACAATTTATGTTGATGCATTAAATAATGATCTCATAATTAAAGATTTAATTGCTAATGATTTTGACATAGATAACCCTCTAGATTCTTCTAGTATTTTTATTCTTGATCCACCTCTTTATGGCGACTTAATTGTTAATAACGATGGGACGATAACATATGATTATATTGGTTCTCCAAGTAAAAGAGATAGTATTACGTATGCTGTTCAAGACTCTCTAGGATGTATATCAAACTTTGCTAAAGTCTGGATAAATATTGAGAATATTCAGTTCCCTGAATACGAACTTCCTTCTTATTTCACTCCTAACGGAGATAGGTTTAATGACTTTTTTACCATAAAATATAAGAATATAATACTTGGAAACGTTAAATTTGAAGTGAAGATAATGGATAGGTACCAGAGGATTGTCTTTGAAGGTGATGTTTATAATGATATGATTTGGGACGGAATTGATAAAAACTCCACTGGTGACGCTAAAAAAGGACTTTATTTTTATGAAATAACACCAATTGAATATGGTGATATTAGAGCCAGAACAATTGTAGGTGTAATATTTTTAGACAGATGATAAGAAAAATAACGATACTATTACTTGTACTCATATCTTCATATAATTCTTATGCTCAGGAATATGTTGAGGTGTTAAGAGCTTCAGATAATAACATTTTAGTTAATCCAGCTCTTGCAGGAATCGACGGAAGAAACTCACTTACAATACTTGATACTAGATCTTTAAGAGGATCAAGGTTTAATTCTGCATTAAGCTATGCTTCTGCAAGTTTCAGGATGACAGACAATATGATATATTGTCCTGCACCAGGTTATTTCTCTTCAAATAGTGGAAGAAGAAGTTCTCAGAGAATTACAAATAATCATTTTCAGACAAGTGTAGACTTGTTAAATTATTCTAATGATATATTTAGAAGACTATCAGCTGGTTTGACACTAGGTTATAGACAGCAGCTTAATAGGGAAATGAATGTAATGTTCGCTATGAAAACTTCAGTTTCTCAAGATAAGTTTGATCTTTTAGCATGGGATACTTCAGATCCTTTATACCAGAATTGGTTAAATAATGGATTCAAACAGACAACATTTGGTATTATTCCTGGAGTAACTGTATATACAAGAAACTTCTTGGTTGGAATTTCTACAAAGATTGGTTTGACAGGTGAAGAAAAATTTAGTTATCAAGAAGGAAAATTTGATCCTTTTGGCAATGCTACTATAGCAACAATGTCTTATGATGTTCCAGTTGGTGGTAGTATTTTATCTTTAAGTGGTAACTATGTTATCATTGATGATGAACCTAACTTCTATTCATTTGGTGCTAAAATACCTCTATCTGAAAGCATTTCAATTATGGGTGGTTCAAGAGACTTAGTAGAAGTATTTGGTGGGGTAAGCCTTAATTTTTATGGCAGTACTTCATTAGAAATATTTATTAACAATTTCATTGGTGAGAGTGTTAGAAATAATGTCCCAATTTACTCGATAAGACTAAAAGCCTTCGATATTTTTTAGTTAAAAAATGCTTTTAATGTATTTCGTACTTATATTTAATTCCTGAATGGAAAACAGGAAAAATACGTATACTGAGGATAGTATCAAGTCACTAGATTGGAAAGAACATATACGTACTCGTCCTGGAATGTATATAGGTAAGTTAGGTGATGGATCAGCAAAAGATGATGGAATTTATGTACTAATCAAGGAAGTTATTGACAACTCGATAGATGAGCATCTGATGGGTCATGGTAAGATCATTAAAATTAAGGTTAAAGATCATAAAGTAGAAGTAAGAGATTAC
>NZVP01000026.1 GCA_002697405.1 Flammeovirgaceae bacterium | reverse complement strand
GAAGTTGTAACAGAGTTATAGAATATAGGAAATATAGCAGTAGTAATTACAAGAGAGTAGACTGAATTAGCCCAGTCATACATACACCAAGCATTAATCTTTTTACTGTATTTTGAATTTCCTAACATAAATAAGAATTAAATGTAATTCTTATTTATTTTAAATATCAACAGATTGAACAGAACTATAGAGAATTTTCCTAGCATTAGCCTCCCTCAACTCTTGCTGAACATCAGAAACAATTCCCATCTTAGCCTCAACATCAACTTTAAGTGACATCGTAATTTGATCTCTTTCGGCTTCGTTTAGCTTATCTTTTTCTTGATTGACAAACTGAATAATTTCATCTACCTCAACAAAAACATCATTGACCTGTATTTTAGGTTCTTTACCAAAAAGACTACTTTGTTTAGGCTCACCAATATAAATATAACTCACCAATGATTTTCGTTCAAGTTTAGAAAGCTGAGCAGCTTTAGGAAGTTTTTGCTTCACTAAAATATCCGTCTCTCTTAAAACAGTCGTAACCATAAAAAAGAATAATAACATAAAAATAATATCTGGCAATGCTGCAGTAGGTATATCTTGTGTTGTGTTTGATTTTTTTCCAAATTTTGCCATAATACTTAATTTGCGATTTTATTAGGTTCAGCAATAGAAATAGCTCTTGGTATTCCATCTCTAGCTGTTTGGTATTTTCTATCCTGAACTGGATCATCTCTATCTAATTGTAAAAATTCAGCAGCAGAAAGGCCAACTCTTTCTCCATAAACATCATTATATGCAGCATTTACTTGATCTAAAACCTGAACGTAAAGCTCATAAGATGTACCTCTATCTGCTTTAAAAGAAACTACTGCCTCTGTTGGATCATCGGAATAATCTGATCTTCTTACCTGACTGGAATAAGCTTTCATTGAAGAAGGCAAACTATTGTATATAGCTACACCCTCTTCTCCAGGACTTCCAAAGTTTAATATAAAGCTTTTTACCATTTCTCTAAGCTCAAACACATCAGTCAATGGTTCATCTTCAACCAATAATTTATCTTGAGAATTCGCTAAAATTTTAAAAATATTTCTATCGTTTTTTGTTACTTCTGGAGGTGGTTGATTAGGATCAGGTTTTGGAGGCAACAACATTGCTATACCCTTATCGTTTGCTATTGTAGTAGTAACAAGAAAGAATATTAGTAGTAAGAATGCAATATCAGCCATTGATCCATTAGGAATCTCAGCAGTAGGTCTATTTTTTCTAGCCATTTTTAAGACTTTTAGAAACCTCTGAGTAAATAATACCAACTACAGCTAAACCTGCTAGCATATATACCAAATTCAAGATACCACCAATGAATTTAGATAACGAAGCATCAACTCCAAACTCAGAATAACTTGAATAGACTTCACTACTAGAAAGTAACCAGGCTATTAAAAATAACACTAAAATAGAGCCTAATCCAATACCAGTTCCAACTAATGATTTAGGGTTTTTTGAAGCTATCCATAATGGAAATCCTATAGCTAGAACAGCTGCAGCAATCACCATTCCGTAACCAAAATATAAAATGATATCAACTAAATCTAGTAGAATCATTACTTAGAAAGTTTATTTTTAACTAAAATATCTACAAGTGATATAGATGCATCTTCCATATTATTTACTAAAGAGTCAATTTTAGACACTAAATAATTGTAAAATAGTTGAAGTATAACTGCTACTATTAATCCTCCTACAGTTGTTAATAAGGCTATTTTAATACCACCAGCTACTAACGAAGGAGATACATCCCCAGCTTCAGCAATAGCATCAAAAGCACCGATCATACCTATTACAGTTCCCATGAAACCAAGCATAGGAGCAAGAGAAATAAATAAAGATATCCAAACCATACCTTTCTCTAGTTTACCCATTTCTACTGATCCATAAGAAATAATAGATTTTTCAACCATATCAATCCCCTCTGAGGCTCTCATTAGTCCTTGAACAAAAATAGAAGCTACAGGACCTCTTGTGTTTTTACAAATTTCTTTAGCGGTATTTAAACCATCTTTAGATGATAATGCATCATCAATATCAGATAATAATTTTTTAGTATTTGTTGTTGCTAGATTTAGAGTAATAATTCTCTCTATAGCAACAGCTAAACCAAGCACAAGACATAATAGAACAATACCCATAAATTGCCATCCACCTTCAATGAATTTTTCTTTAATAGCATAGTGGAAAGATTGTGATTCTTCAACAACTTCCGCAATTTCTTCTTCTTCTATTACCTGAATTGTAGTTTCTTCAACTGCAGAATCAACTACTAATGTAGATGTATCCTCTTGTGTTTCTGTAGCATCAGTAACATCTTCTTGAGAGAAAGAAACATTAAATGTCAGAAGACTTAATGTGAATAATAGTGTAATAAATTTTTTCATAGTTTAATGTGTTATTTTAAATAGAATTTTACAATATTAAAATTATTAATATTAATATAAAAGTCAATACCATATTTTTTAATATATATAAATAAAGCAGAGAGGAAGGGATTCGAACCCTCGATACGAAGATTNNTNCGTATACNCGCTTTCCAAGCGCGCGCCTTCGACCACTCGGCCACCTCTCTAATTCATGATTGCAAATCAAATAAATTTATTACATTCTTTGTAGTAACATTAGCAACTAATTCAGTTGGTAATGAACATATTTCTGAAAGTTTTNTTGAAANAAAAATAATATTTGCAGGTTCGTTTAATGCACCCCTTTTTGGTTCGGGAGATAAGTATGGACTATCTGTTTCTAGNATNATATGTTCAAGATCAACTTTAGAAATNACATTTCTAATATCTGAGTTTTTAAATGTTAAAATACCACCTACTCCAATTTTAAATCCTAAGTCTATTATTCTGTTTGCCTGATTTAAATTTCCAGCAAAACAATGAAAAACACCCTTNAGTCCTTGATTCGAATATTTAGAAACTACTTTTATAGTTTCATCAATAGAATTTCTTGTATGAATTACAATTGGTAGATTTTTTTTTAGAGCATATTCACATTGTATTTCAAATGCTTTAATTTGTTTTTTTTCATTGTCTCTATTTCTATAAAAATCAAGACCTATTTCACCTATTGCAATAATATTAGATGAGAAAAACTTAAATATTTCTTTAATCTCAGTTTCATAATTATCATTAATATAACACGGATGAAGACCTAACATTGGGTAGCAAACACCTTCATATTTTATTGATAAATCTAACATTTTTAAAACCGTATTTAGGTTAATATTTGGCATCAATATTTTTTGAACATTATTATTCAATGAGTTATCAATAATATTGGAAATATTAGTTTTAAACTGATCTAAATAAATATGNGCATGTGAATCAATATAAGTTATATTCATTTTTAATATTATTTGAATAGATTTATTGGAGTGAAATTAATAATTATTAAAACCATTAATGAAATCTAATAGAATAATTTTAGGCTTAGATCCAGGAACCAACCTTATGGGTTTTGGTATTATTAAAAATTCTGGTAAAAAATTAGAAGTACTTCAATACGGTGTTATAAAGATGAATAAAGAGAAAAATCATTTAACTAAACTTAAAATTATATTTGAATCAGTAAATAAATTAATTNATGATTTTAAACCAAATGAAATATCTGTTGAATCTCNATTTTTTGGGAAAAATGTTCAGTCAATGCTTAAACTCGGAAGAGCTCAAGGGGNAGCTATGTTAGCAGGAAAAATAAAAAACATAAAAATAACTGAATATGCCCCAAAAAAAATAAAGCAATCAGTTACTGGAAATGGAAACGCATCAAAAGAACAACTATCTGAAATGGTAAAAAAAATATTAAATTTAAATATTAAAAAGAATGAAAAACTTGATGCAACTGATGCTTTAGGTGCTGCTATTTGTCATTTTTATCAAAAGTCTAATAATAAAAATCCAAAAAAATCTTGGAAGGATTATATTCTTTCTAATCCAGAAAAATTAATTTAAATTATTAATTATTTTGGTTTGGAGTTTAATGAACTCTTCATCAGTCATTTTAATTCTTTTATTTGAAAAGCTCATATCTTTCTCATTTATAAATGGAATCAGATGTAAATGAGCATGTGGTACTTCTAAACCAACAACAGAAACACCTACCCTAACACAATCAACACTTTTAATAAGTGATGATGATATTTTTCTTGAAAAAATAAGAATATCTTTCAAATAAGATTCATCAAGATCAAAAAAATAATCTGTTTCTATTTTAGGCACAACAAGACAATGACCAATTGTTAAAGGGTTTATATCTAAAAAAGATATAAATTTTTCATTTTCAGTAATTGTGTAAGAGGGTATTTCTTTCTTAATAATTTTTGTAAAAATTGTCCCCATTAATTATTAAAGTGAAATGTTTAAAATTTTAAGCTTTAATTCTCCAGATGGAACATCTATTATTACCTGTTCACCTTTTTTCTTTCCAAGTAAACCTTTTCCAATAGGTGATTGAACTGATATTTTTCCTTCTTGCAGATTAGATTCCTCTTCTGATACTATTGTATATTCAAATTCTTTATTGAAACTTAAATTCAAAATTTTAACTTTTGATAATATAGAAACTTTATCAGTATTAATTTCAGACTCATCTATTACTCTTGCATTACTTAATGATTCTTCTAATTTTGATATTTTGAGTTCATGAAGTCCTTGAGCATCTTTAGCAGCATCGTATTCAGCATTTTCGGAAAGATCTCCTTTATCCCTAGCCTCTGCGATTTGCTTAGCAATATCAGNCCTTCCTTTAGTTTTTAAAAGATGTAATTCATCTTTAAGTTTTTTTAAACCCTCTTCAGTAAAATATTTAACTGCATTCATATTTAATTAGATAAAAAAAACGGATAAAAAACCCGTTCATTAAACAAATATATTAATTATGAATTAAAATCCTCCTAGTGATAGTGCAACTATAAAATAAATTGCAAGAGCTATTAAATCATTTGTAGTTGTAATAAAGGGTCCTGAAGCAAGAGCAGGATTAAAATTAAGTTTATCCAATATTATTGGTGTTAATGTTCCAAGAATTGAAGAAACCATTACAATTGAGAAAAGAGATACAGAAACTATTAAAGCAGTTTGAGAGTATAACCCAAAGTCAAGTAAATTATAATGATCTGCAATCATAAGACCACAGTAAACTATAATGGATAATATAATTCCATTAAGAATTGAGACTAGTAAAACCTTGAATAACCTTTTTGACACAGTACTTTCGAAAGCACTAGGATTAGATAAACTTTGAATTACAATAGAAGAGGATTGAATTCCTACATTTCCTGCTGTTGCCATAATTAGGGGAATAAAAAAAGATAGNGATAAAAAAACCTGATTATTTTTAAAATAATTATTCTCAAAAGATCCTAAAAAAAATGCTCCAAATAATCCACCTACTATTCCGATAATTAACCATGGTAATCTAGCATTAGATAATTTCCAAATAGAATCATCTTCTTCAACATCAGATGTTATCCCCGACATTATTTGTCTTTCTTCCTCAGCTGTTTCGGTAATAACATCAACAACATCATCAATAGTAATTCTACCCAATAATTTTCCTCTTTTATTTATAACTGGTAATACAGTTAAGTCATACTTTTGCATAATTTGGGAAACTTCTTCTTGATTCATTTTAGCATCTACAGAAATCACGTAATCATCATAAACATCTTTAATTCTAGAATTATCTTTAGCTAGAATAATATCTTTTAAAGAAACTTTCCCCAATANCTTTCCCTTATTATCAGTTACATAAACGCTATAAATATTNGATACATTTTCTGCNTGTTTTTTTATTAAATCTATACATTGATTTATNTTCCAATTAATATTACATTTTACTAATTCTTTAGCCATTAAACCACCAGCTACATCTTCATCATATTGTAATAGATCTTTTAAATTTTTTGATTTCTCCGAATCTTGAATTTCTAAAATAACATTATTTCTAAATTCAAAATCTAATTCAGATAATATGTCGGCTCCATCATCTGAATCAATTATCTCTAAATATTTAGCAANTTCAACCGCTGAAAATATTTTTAAAAAATTCTTACGATTATCTTCATCAAGCTCAGAAATTATTTTAGCAGATGTTCCAAATTCAATATTATCTAAAATATATTTTGAATCTTTAGAATCAAATTCATAGAGAAGCTCAGTGATATCAACATAACTAACTCCTTTAAATGACTTTTTAATAAAGTCAATATTTGAATTAATTATTTCATCTCTTAATCTATCCTTAAACTCATTAGTTAATGAAAATCTCATGGCTCATTTTTTTTTATTTCATTTGATAACCATATAAAATCTTTAACATCTAATTGTTCAGCTCTTTTAGAAAAAATTGAATTAGAAGTGAAGGTCTTGGGTAAATTTAGAGCTTTTAGAGAATTTCTCAATGTTTTTCTGCGATTTTGAAAAGCTAATTTTACTGTATTCTTAAATAACTTAAATGGAACACCAATATTTTTTGTTGAATTTCTTACTCCTTTAACTACAGATGAGAAAACTTTAGGCGGTGGGTTAAACTTATCAGGTTCAATTTCAAAAATATTTTCAAGATCAAAATAAGTTTGTAATAAAACAGATAATATTCCATAAGTTTTATTCCCAGATTCAGAACAAACTCTTTGTGCTACCTCTTTCTGAATTAAGAAAGTAAATTCGTCAATAGAATCTCTATTTTCTAGGATTTTAAAAAAAACCTGAGATGAAATATTATATGGTAAATTACTAATAATTGATAAATTTTTATTGAATAATGTATTGAATTCTATATTCAAAACATCATCTTCAATAATATTTAGATGTTTGTATTTTTTTTTTAAAAATAGAATACAGTCCTTATCAATTTCAATCAAAAGTAAATTGTCAACTTCGTCAACTAAAAATTTTGTTAAAGCCCCTATTCCAGGTCCTATTTCTAAAACATTTTTTCTATTTGAATGATATGAAATGATTTTTTTAGCTACATCATCATTATTTAAAAAATGTTGACCTAATTTTTTTTTTGTTCGAATCTTTATCATAAAGATTATTTGATTGTAAATTTGAATTCGCGTCTTTCAAATTAATGAAAAAAGATATTAACAAAAAGATAATTATTGGCTTTAGCATTGGAGATTATAATAGTATAGGTCCTGAAATATTTCTTAAGTCTTTTTCATCAACCAACTTATTTAAAAATTGTATACCAATTATATTTTGTGAAGAGTCTATCCTTGACTATTACAAAAAAAAATTTAAAATAAATATCAAAATCAAAGCATTAGAAAATTTTGATTCTATAAAAGATCAAAAGTGTATTTATACTTTTTCATCTAAAAGAAAAGAAATAATTCCTAAACCTGGAGAAATTAATAAAGATGCTGGAAACTATGCAATTAAATCATTAAATGAATGTTCAAATGCATTAGTTGAAAATAAAATAGATGGAATAGTAACACTCCCAATTAGTAAAATTAATTCTCAGTCAAAAAAATTTAAATTCCCAGGTCACACTGAATTTTTTTTAGAAAAATTCCATATTAAAGAAAATATGATGATAATGTATTCTAAATTGATGATTNTTGGATTTGTATCTGGTCATGTACCCTTCAATTCCGTGAAATCTGTATTAGATAAAAAATATATTGAGAAAAAGTTTAAAATTTTCGCTGGTTCATTAAAAAGGGATTTCAATATAAAAAACCCAAAAGTTGCAATACTTGGATTAAACCCTCACGCAGGAGAAGATGGATTATTAGGTGATGAAGAGATAAAAATAATTAATCCAATTATTAAAAAATTAAATAAAAATAAAAAAACCTATGAAGGGCCTTTTTCTTCTGACTCTTTTTTTGGTTTAAAAAAATTTCAAAATTACGACGGAGTAATTTCTTGGTATCATGATCAAGGTTTAATAGGATTTAAATCATTTAGTTTTGATGATGGTGTAAATTTTACAGGAGGAATGCCAATAGTAAGAACATCACCAGATCATGGGACTGCCTTTAATATCGCTGGAAAAGGTATTTCAAGGGAAAAATCTCTTGTTAATTCAATAAAATTAAATATAGAAATTATTAATAACAGAAAATTTCTAAAATAAACTAAATGGTAATATTTTTGCGACTCTAAAAATAGATATGAGCAAAAAGTTATTAAGAAGTTTCGATATAAAAATTCAGAGTTTATCTAACAATGAACACTCGTTTCAATTTGATTTTAATCAGGAATTATTTAATTATTTTTCTAATGAAAATGAAATCAAAAATACTTCTGGTATTTGTAAAATAAGTCTATTAAAATCAGACCTAATGCTTAATATTAAGTTTTCTATTAATGGAAAAACCGATCTTATTTGCGATAGAACATTAAAAAAATTCACTTATGAATTAAATTCTAATAAAAAAATGTTATTCAAATTTGGAGATGAAGATCAGGAATTGTCAGATGAAATGGTCATTATTGACAGGAATAAATCAAAAATTAATTTTGGAAAATTTATATATGAATTTTTTATTTTAGAAATTCCTGTAAAAAGATTACATCCTTCTGTTAAAAATGAAGATAATATTGATAATTTTGTGTTCAGTACAAAAAAAACTAATAATATTGATCCTAGATTGGATCCATTAAATAAATTAAAATAATTAAAGATGGCGCATCCAAAACGAAAAACCTCTAAAACTAGAAGAGATAAAAGAAGAACACATTATAAAGCATCAGCAAAAAAGTTTGTTGTTTGTTCTACAACTGGTGAATCCCACCTTCCTCATAGAGCTTATTGGTATGAAGGTAAGTTATACTATAAAGGAAAGGTAGTATTAGAGAAAGAAGCAGTAGCTTAAATTTATTTACTTTATGTCTTCTAAAAAACTAAGAGCATCTATTACTGGCGTTCATGGCTATGTTCCTGATTACATCCTTTCTAATTCTGAATTAGAAACTTTAGTAGATACTACTGATGAATGGATAATGACTAGAACAGGTATAAAAGAAAGAAGAATCTTAAAAGGAGACTTACAAGGCACATCTGTTCTAGGAATTAAATGTGTCAAAGGTCTTTTAGAAAAAACTAATACTGATCCAAAAGATATTGATCTTATAATATGCGCTACAGTTACTCCAGATATGTTTTTTCCATCTACATCAAATTTAATAGCGGATAAAGTAGGTGCTAGTAACTCTTACGGATTCGACATATCAGCAGCATGTTCAGGATTTATTTATGCACTATCTACTGGGTCTCAGTTTATAGAAGCAGGTACACACAAGAAAGTAATAGTAGTGGGTGCAGATAAAATGTCTTCAATAATTGATTATGAGGATAGAAAAAATTGTGTTTTATTTGGAGACGGTGGTGGTGCTGTTTTACTTGAACCTTCATCAGATGATACTGGAATTCAAGATTATCTTTTAAAAAGTGATGGATCTGGCAGTGATATGTTATGCCTTAAAGCTGGAGGTAGTTTAAGACCTGCTTCTAAAGATACTATTAAAAATAAAGAGCATTATATTTATCAAGAGGGTTCCTCAGTATTCAAGTTTGCAGTAACGAATATGGCTGATATCTCTGAGGAAATAATGAAAAAGAATAATTTAAAAGCTGATGACATAGCATACCTTGTTCCTCACCAAGCTAATAAGAGAATAATTGATGCTACAGCAAATAGAATGGGTGTCGGTCCAGATAAAGTTCTATTAAATATTGAAAGATACGGTAATACAACAGCTGGAACAATACCCCTTTGTTTATGGGATTTTGAAAAGAAATTTAAAAAAGGAGATAACTTAATTTTAGCTGCATTTGGAGGTGGATTTACATGGGGATCTCTATATTTGAAATGGTCTTATAATAATTGATATGGCATCTACTAGTGATATAAAAAATGGTCTTTGTATAGAATATAATGGTAATTTATATTTTGTAACTGAATTTCAACATGTAAAACCTGGTAAAGGACCAGCTTTTGTTAGAACAAAACTTAAAAATGTAGTTACTGGTAAAGTAATAGATAATACTTTCCCTTCAGGTCATAAAATAATAACGGCAAGAGTCGAAAAAAGAACTCACCAATTTTTATATAAGGATAGTTCAGGTTATCATTTCATGGATTCATCAACTTATGAACAAATGTCTTTAGAAAAAACTCAAATTGATCATCCAGAATATTTAATGGATGGAATTGAGGTTGAAATATCTGTTCATACAGAAACTGGTGATATTTTATCATGTGAATTACCTCAGAGTATAGAAAGTAAAATCATTTATACCGAACCTGGTGTAAAAGGTGATACAGCAACAAATGCCACAAAATTGGCAAAAATTGAGACAGGAGCTGAAATTCAGGTTCCTTTATTTATAAATGAAAATGATAAGGTTAAAATAGATATTAGACAGGGTAAATATGTAGAGAGAGTAAAATAAACTAAATTTACAAAATGAAAATAAAAGAAATTCAAGAGATAATTAACTTTATTAAAAAATCTGACCTTGATGATGTAAGTATTGAAACTGAAAGTATCAAGATCAGAGTTAAAAAAAATAATGGTAATTACGCTTCAGTAGAAAAACCTAAAGAAGTAAAAGCTCCTACTCAACAAATACCCATTGAAAGTCCCGAAAAAGAAGTAAAAAAAGAAGAAACAACAAATAATAATACTATAATAAAATCACCAATGATTGGAACTTTTTATAGATCTCCAAATCCTGAAAGTGATCCGTTTGTAAGTGAAGGAGATTCAATAAAAGTTGGTCAGACAATCTGCATTGTTGAGGCTATGAAGCTTTTCAATGATATTGAATCAGAAGTATCAGGTAAAATTGTTAAAATTTTAGTTGATGATAACTCACCAGTTGAATTTGATCAACCATTATTTGAGATTGATCCTAGTTAATATAAAATGATTAAAAAATTACTAATCGCAAATAGAGGCGAAATTGCCCTTAGGGTAATTAGAAGTTGTAATGAAATGGGTATCAAAACAGTGGCCGTTTATTCAACAGCTGATAAAGAAAGTCTTCATGTAAGATTCGCNGATGAGGCGGTTTGTATTGGTCCTCCTATTTCTAAAGAATCTTATTTGAGTATACCAAAGATTATGGCTGCAGCAGAAATAACAAACTCTGATGCAATTCATCCTGGTTATGGTTTTTTATCTGAGAATGCAGAATTTTCTAAAATTTGTGGTGAAAGTGGAATTAAATTTGTCGGACCTAACTGGAAAATGATTGAAAAGATGGGTGATAAAGTTACAGCTAAAGAAACTATGAAAGAAGCTGGCATACCCACAATACCTGGATCTGATGGTTTACTTAATTCAATAAAAGAGGGAAAGATATTAGCTAAATCTATTGGATATCCAGTTATATTAAAAGCTACAGCTGGAGGAGGCGGGAAAGGTATGAGAATTGTAAACGATGAAAGTGAATTTGAAAATTCTTGGAATAGTGCTAAAGCAGAATCAGAAGCATCTTTCTCAAATTCTGGACTTTATTTAGAAAAATTTATTGTGGAACCTAGACATATAGAAATTCAGGTAATGGGAGATCAATATGGCAATGTTTCTCACTTATCTGAAAGAGACTGTTCAATTCAAAGAAGACATCAAAAACTAATTGAAGAAACACCATCTCCTTTTGTTGATGATGAGCTTAGAGAAAAAATGGGACAAGCTGCTGTTAAAGCTTGTAAATTCATAAAATATGAAGGAGCAGGTACTATTGAATTTTTAGTTGATATTAATAAAAACTTTTATTTCATGGAAATGAATACAAGAATTCAAGTTGAACATGGTATCACGGAGGAGGTTACCGATTATGATTTAATTAAAGAGCAAATTAAAGTAGCAGATGGGATAAAAGTTTCAGGGAAACATTATTATCCAAAATTACATTCAATTGAATGCAGAATAAATGCAGAAGATCCATCAGCTAATTTTAGACCTTGTCCAGGAAAAATAACAGCTCTTCACAAACCTGGAGGTCACGGTGTAAGAGTAGATTCACATATTTATTCAGGATATACCATTCCTCCAAATTATGATTCTATGATTGCCAAATTAATTGTAAGTCATCAATCTAGAGATGAAGCTATTGTCAGAATGAAAAGATCTTTAAAAGAGTTTATTATTGAAGGTATTGAGACTACGATTCCTTTTCACATAAAAATTATGAATGATAAGAATTTTATTAAAGGTAATTTCACAACAAATTTCATGGATGGGTTTAAATATTAATCTCTTTTTCAGTAAAATTTATATTTAGTTCATTTAACTTTTTCAATACTGGTTCATATATTTTTTTATCAAATGGAAGATGAATGCCAGNCTGATTAAAATTTGNTGAAATTAAATACTCAATAAGAGCTACAATAGGTAANCCTACTGTTTTTGACATTGCAGTATAAATATTATCCTCACCCTCAATTTTAAGGTATGACATTAATTTTTTTAATTTATTTTTAGATTTATAAATAAATAAATGTACCATAACTATTACATCTACATCTGTTTTTTCAAGGGTCCATTTATCTTTTAAAATTGAAAGAAGAAAATCAGAAAATGTTCCATTTTTAATTTCTATCAGTTTGTTTGAAAAAAAACCAGACCATTCTAAGTTTTTAAACTCTTGAGATTTTGNAGAGATATCATATTCTTTATTTAAAATTTGTTTTAATTCATCAAAGTTTTTTGCCNTAATATTATAATTGAAAAAATCAAAGTATGACATGTTATTTGAATTGTTTATTTTATTCAAATTATCAGTTAAACCAATATCAATTAATAAGCTCCAAGTTTTACAAAAACTTTTATTTCTCAATGTTCCTCTTTTTAAACTCTTAATTTTATTCAAATTATATAACTCTTTGTATTTAATTGAATCTCTATTAGGGTATCCTTCATAGGTTTCCCCATCTGATAATTTAATAATCGAAATATCTTTAAAAATATTATTATAAGGAATTGTTATTTTTTCATTATCCCTTAAATAAATAGCTCCTTCATTTCCAGCTANAATAACATTCATAGGGTTCCAAGTAAACTTATATCCCCATGGATTTAGTTTTTTATNATATTTTACTAAACCACCTGTATATGACTCAAATTCTAAAATATCACCTTTATCTTTAATATTATCGATAGTTTTCATTGCTGACATATGATCAATCCCAGGATCCAATCCCATTTCCATAAAAAGAAATGAATTATTTTTTTTAAAAGACTTTTCTAAAGATTTTATTTCATCATTCAAATAAGATGCAGTTATCATATTTACTCCATTATCAGAACAAATTTTTGCTATTTTAAAATGCATAAATGGAGGTAACATACTTATTAAAATATATGTTTTTTCAATTATAGAAATTAATTTACTACTATTATTAATGTCTATATTTTGATAATCTATACTTTCAAACTCATCAAGATAATTAGAGTATTTATTTGAAACTATAGAAATAGATATATCTAGTTCAATTCTTTTTAAATATAAGTATTTAACAAGGTATGAAGATGATTTACCTGCACCGAGAATAACTATTTTTTTTGTCATAAATTTGAATCTATATCAAAGTAATGAATTAATTATATTATTTGAAAAGCTTATGAAACTAATTATTACTGGAGGAAGACAGTCTGATTCAAATTTATCTTACTTTAATAAGGAGTGGAATAATGGAATTGAGGGAGTAATTTTTGAGTATGATACTATTGATAAAAAAATAGAAGAAAAAATTACTTATAAAACACCTGAGAAATATAGACCAAAAAAAAATTACAGTATTTCGTTTAAGAGCGGTTCCATTCATGATAATCACCTTTATGTTACAACATTAACAGAGGTATTGATATATACTTTACCTGAGTATAAATTAATTGAAAGAATATCTTTAAATATATTTAATGACTTACATCACGTTGTATTTTATGAAAGAAATTTATTTATTGTAATTACAGGATTAGACCTTGTTATTAAGTACTCATTAGATGAAAAAAAAATTAAGACATTTTACAATTGTTACCCTGAAATAAAAACATGGGAAAAATTTGATAGAGATTTAGATTTTAGAAAAATAAATACAACTAAACCTCATTTAAGTCATCCNAATCATGTCAGTGTTTTTCAAAATAAAGTTTTTGTAACTAGATATAAACAGAAAGATGTTTTGNTTTTTTCAATGAATGGAAAAGTATTAGATAAAATTGATTTAAATAAAGGCATTCCTCATGATGGAGNAATATTTAATGATAATTTTATATACACTACAGTNAATGGAAATATAATTAAGGTGAATAAAAAAGATTTTTTAATAAGAGAAATAATAGATTTAAATATCCATGAAAATGATAGAAGATCATTAGGTTGGTGCAGAGGGTATGAAAAAACAGACTATGATAACTATGTAGGATTTAGTAGAATAAGGCCCACAAAATTTGTTGAGAATATTAAGTGGTTAGGTAATAAAATTACAGATAAGGTAAAATTAAAAATGCCAACAAGAATTGTTTGTTATAATAAAGATTTTTCAAAAATTAATGAAACAATTAATTTGGAAGATTATAAGATGAACTGGATTTTTAGTATTCTTAAATATTAATTTTTTCTATCTATTACAACTGATGATGCCTGTGATCTTGGTAAAATTGTTAAATCACTAATATTTATATTTTTAGGCCTTTCGATAATATATTTAATTACTTCCGCTATATCTTCTGCATAAAGAGGGTCTATACCTGAGTATACACTCTTTGCTTTATCTAAATCATTTTTAAATCTAACTTTTGAAAATTCAGTATTAACCAAACCTGGATTAACCTGTGATACTTTAATGTTTTTATCTACTAGGTCAACCCTCATTCCCTCAGATAAAGCATTAACTGCAAATTTAGATGCACAATACACATTTCCTTTTTGATAAACTTCTTTTCCAGCTATAGANCCAATATTTATTATATGTCCAGAATTATTACTAACCATAATCTTTAAAATTTCTTTAGAGATATAAAGTAAGCCTTTAACATTAATATCAATCATTTTATCCCAATCATCAACTTCACCCTCATCAATAAAGTCTAACCCGTGAGCATTCCCAGCATTGTTAATTAATACATCAATGTGTTTCCATTCATCAGGAATAGAATTAATACTATCATGAACATCATTCCTATTACTAATATCAAAATTTAGGGTTAAAATTTCGGTTTTATTACTTAGGGTTTGTTGAATTTCTAGTAATCTATTTTCTCTCCTACCACATAAAATTAGATTATAATTTTCAGATAATATTTTAGCAGTTGCTTCTCCTATTCCAGATGTAGCACCAGTTATAAGAATTATTTTTTTTGAATTATTTTGGACCACCTTCAAAAGTAAAGAAAAAAGAAATATTGTGAACAACAATTTTGTCAATTGGTAAATTATATTGATTTAAATTTTTTTTTCTNAACATATTTCTTAGTCCTCTTGAGTATCTAATTTCTGGAGAAAGTTTGAATAATTGAAAAAANAAATCACTGCCAAATCCAATTTCAAGAGATATATCGAAAGATTTTAAATCTAAAATATCTTTACCAGCTTCATCTTTATTTTTAGCACCTATTTCAAGAGTTGGTTTTAAACCAGCTATTAAAAACATTCTATGATTTTTTCTTCTTTTTGATTTGTATTTAAGAAGAATTGGACTTTCTAAAAAAGTAGCTGGTCTATTGTCAGAGAATACTGTTCCATCAACATTATAATAATCCATTCTAAATTCAGAAAAAGAAACTTGTAATAATGTTCTCAAATCAAAAGGATAAATGATATTAAAATCAGATATGAAACCTAATTTAAATCCTGGCATTGATTTTGAATGAATACTATGTAGATAATCAAAATCATCAGATATAAATTCAGAGGAATAATTAACTCTATAATAAGATGAATGAAAACCTAATAAAAACCCAAAATGATTATTAACGTCGTCATATCCACTCAAATTAATTCTTGTTGATTGAGAATATATAATATTTGATGATACAAATAATATGAATAGAATTAGAAAAATCTTTTTCATTTATCAATAAATATAATATCTAAACTTCAAAAATGAATTAAAATTGCATATACTTAAAAAAAGTGATAATTAAAGAAGCAAAATTTATTAAGAGTAGTTCTAAAATTGAGGAATGCCCAAAATCTCACTTTCCTGAATATGTTTTTTTAGGAAGATCAAATGTTGGTAAATCATCACTGATAAATATGCTAGTTAACAGAAATAAATTATCTAAAACATCTTCAAAACCAGGAAAAACTCAATTAATTAATCATTTCTTGATTAATAACAGTTTATTCTTTGTNGACTTACCAGGATACGGTTGGGCAAAAACCAGTAAAAAAAATAGGGAATCATGGGATTTAATGACTAAAAAATATTTATTAAACTCAAANAAGATTGTTCTTATTTTTATATTAATTGACATTAGGTTAAGGCCTCAAAAAATAGATATTGATTATATAAACTTTATTGGAAAAAATAATCTTCCACTAAACCTGATATTTACAAAATCTGATAAAGTTAAAAAAAGTGATNTTAAAAAAAATATTGATGAATTTACTTTTACTTTAAGTGAATTTTGGTCNTCAATACCAAATTATTTTATTTCCTCTTCAATCAAAGAAACAGGCAAGGAAGAAATTTTACAACATATAATTGAAATAAATAAAAGTCTATAATAAATGAGATTCATTTATAATTTATTTATTTCAATATTTGATTTTTTTTTAAGAGTAAATTCAAATTTTAATAAAAAAAGCAGAAATATTTATCAAGGTAGAAAAAGAACCTTTAAATATATTCAGCAAAAAGATTTAATAAATCAAGATTTAGTTTGGATTCATGTATCATCTGTTGGAGAATTTGAACAAGCAAAACCAATTATTGACTCAATAAAAAAGAAACATAACTATAAAATACTAATAAGTTATTTTTCATCTTCTACTGAAGGTCCTGTTTCTGAATATAAAAATGTTGACTATCATTTTTATATCGTTTCCGATAAAACAAAATCAATGCAAAATTTATTTAATTTATTAAAGCCAANAGTTTTAATTCTTATCAAGTATGAGTTTTGGCATAATCTAATTAAACTAGCTAAATTAAACTCTATACCTATAATTTCAATATCATCCGTATTTAGAAAAAATCAAATTTATTTTTATCCAGGTTCTTTTTTTAAAAATATTTTAAGAAATATCTCATTATTTCTAGTCCAAAATGAAGAATCATTAAATCTTCTAAAAAAAATTAAAATTAAAAATGTTAAAGTAATTGGAGATACANGATATGACCGAGTATTAGAGATTTTCAATTCCTCTAAAGAAATANACAGTATAAAGGAATTTATTAATAATAAAAATACTATCATAATTGGCAGTTCATGGAAAAGTGATATTGAAATAATAAAAAATGAAATTATAAGAGACTTGACTGATACCAAATATATAATAGTGCCTCATAATATTAACTCGAGGGAATTAGATTATTTAGAAAACACCTTTATAAATGATACAATCAAATATTCAGAACTTCCTCAAAAAAATATAAGAAAAAGAATTCTTATTGTTGATAGCTATGGTATGCTATCATCAATATATAAATATGGTAAAATTGCTTTTATTGGTGGAGGATTTAGAGGTGCTCTTCATAATACCCTTGAAGCAGCAGTTTGGGATATTCCTGTAGTATATGGTTTAAATAAAAAAAATAAAAAATTCATAGAAGTAAAAAGACTTGAAGAAAGTGGGATTGGTTTTCCTATAAAAAATGGAAATGAATTTAAACTAATTAAGAATAGGATTTTAAAAAATAGGAATATTGGAAAAGGTGGAAGTAAGTTTATTGAGGAAAATTCAGGTGCAATAGATAAAATAGATGTTTTATTAAATAAATATTTTAAGTGAAAGGAACTGTTATAAAAACTGTTGGTAATTTATATACTGTAGAGACTGAAAATCAAATCTTTAAATGTAATTACAGAGGGAAAAATAAACTAAATAATAGATTTTCTAATCCAATTGTATCAGGGGATATAGTTGAATTTATCATATCTGATAAAGAAACAGGTATTATAGAAGAAGTGTATGATAGAAAAAATTATTTTTTAAAAAAATCTTTAAAAGATAAAAAAGCTCATATAATAGCTTCAAATATTGATCAAACACTAATAATGGCAAGTATTAAGTCACCATATACTAAACTAAAATTTATAGATAAATGTATAGCCGCATCATTTTATTATGAAATAGAGCCTATTATCTTATTTAATAAAATTGATCTTCTAAATAATAACGAAAAAAGAAAGCTAGATGAGTTAATATCAATATACAATAAACTAAATATTGAAACTCATACAATATCTATTAAAGAAAACACTAATCTAAAAGAGATATCAAAAATCTTAGAAAATAGGAGCACTCTATTAATAGGAAATTCAGGAATAGGTAAATCATCATTAATAAATTATTTAAGTAATAAATCTAATCAGAAAACTGATATCTTATCTTTAAAAACAGGCAGGGGAAAACAAACAACTACTTTCTCAGAAATTTTCAAATTAAAAAATAATGGAACTATAATAGATTCACCCGGATTTAAAGATTTTTACTTTTATGATATAGAAAAAAATGATTTAAAATTTTTATATCCTGAGTTTAAAATAGAAAACAAAAAATGCAGATTTAATAATTGTAATCATGTAGATGAACCTAATTGTGTAGTAAAAGAAAATTTGGGAAAATCAATTAATATCAGAAGATACAACAATTATATTTCAATCCTAAGTGAACTAATCTAATTTAGCTTTTTAATTTTAATTCTTAAATAGGCAAATAATATAGTCATTATTGGACTAATTAAGCTAAAAAAACAAAAAGGGAGATAAGTTAATGTCGCAACATTTAATACTGAAGCATGATACGCACCACATGTATTCCAAGGAACTAAAACAGAAGTAACTGTTCCACTATCTTCTAAAGTTCTACTTAAATTCTCTGGAGCTAAACCTTTCTCTTTATAGATTGAAGAATACATTTTACCTGGAACCACAATTGATATATATTGATCAGAAGCTGTTAAATTAAAAAAGATACATGTTCCTGCAGTTGAAGAAATCAATGATCCAGTAGATTTTATTTTATTTAATATTATTGAAATAATTTTTTTGAGAAAACCAGCTTTTTCCATTACTCCTCCGAAAATCATAGCACAAATTACTAACCATATAGTATCCAACATACCAAACATACCACTTGATGAAAGAAGTTTAGAAACCATTTCATTAGATGCATCAATAGATATTGATCCGTATAAAGAAATCATTGTTCCAGAAAATAANGCTTTCCANGAATTTGANCTTGAATTTGAAACTTCTAAAACTAAATTNGATTGAAAAATTAAAGCAAATACTGANCCTAAAATNACACCAANAAATAATGCAGGGACTGCCTTAATTTTATTATAAATTAAAATTATAACAACTAAAGGCACAATGAATAAGANAGGCGAAATATAAAATTTNTCTAAAATAGAATTAGAAATAATTTCAGCNTTATTTNATCCAATATTATCAGANATATTTAATCCNAGTATTATAAAAATTATTANTGAAATAATAATTGATGGNACAGTAGTAAGTGATAAATATTTAATATGAGAAATTAGATCACTTCCAGCCATTGCTGGAGCNAGATTTGTAGTATCAGATAATGGAGACATTTTATCTCCAAAATAAGCACCACTTAATATTGCTCCTGCAACTAAACCATCNGAGATATCTAAAGCTCTTCCAATACCNATTAATGCAATTCCTATTGTAGCAGATGTTGTCCATGAACTTCCTGTTGCCATAGAAACCACNATACATATTATACATGCTGCAAACANAAATATTTTAGNATTTAAAATCTGTATTCCATAATAAATAAATGCTGGNACAATACCACTCAATAACCAAGATCCAGCNAGNGANCCCACTAAAAATAATATNAGTATNGANGGTATAGATGAATTAATACTNTTTACAATTCCTTTTTGAATTTCAAGCCAAGTAAAACCTAAATTAAAAGCAATTATAGAAGCAAAAGCAGATGATAAAATCAATACAATTTGTATACTCCCAGAAAGAGCATCATCACCAAAAACTGAAACATTTATAGTTAATAATACAACTAGAAAAATTATTGGAAATAGTGCCTGNAAAATTGTAGGTGATTTAATTTGCTTCATTAANAATTAAATTAATAATATTTATTAAGAAAAACTGGAAAACTAAGTGAAATAAAATTATAATAGTCATAATTTAATTAGATGAAAAAAGATAATACCCAANTTATTAAGTTAATTAAAAATCAAAAAAGTAATTTTCCTTTGGATCAATCATTTTATACAGATCCTAATATATATAGAAATGATTTAGAGACTTTTTTTTATAATCAATGGATTTTTATTGGTCACGAGTCTCAAATAAAAAATATTGGAGATTACTTTTTATTTGAAGTAGGAAATGAATCAATAATTGTTATTAGGGATAAAAATCAAAAAATTAATTGTTTTTTTAATGTTTGTAGGCATAGAGGATCTCAAATATGTTTAGAAAAAAAAGGAAAAGTTAAAAAATTAGTTTGCCCTTATCATGCCTGGGCTTATGATTTANGTGGAGATTTAATAAGTGCAAGAATGATGAATGATNAATTTGAAAAAAAAGATTGGGGATTAAATAAATGTAAANCAAAAATATTTGAGGGTCTAATATTTATNAATTTATCNGATNATCCAGANCNTTTTAANGAGTTTATTAANCCAATTAAAAAATTTATAGANTTACATGGNCTAAATAGAGCAAAAGTTGCATTTAAAAAAACATANCCTACAGATGGTAATTGGAAATTAACTTTAGATAATTTTCATGAATGCTATCATTGTCTNCCAGCNCATCCAGAATANTGTCANGTNCANAGNAAAGATTACATTCAAGCTTATGGAGCAGGTAATAATACTGGACCNGAATCTATTGAATTNANCAANAAACTTAGTTTNTGGAATAAAAAAACAGAAAAGTTAGGCTACTTAACTGGNGAATATTCTGANNCTAATTTTTCAAATTTCTTTAGAAGTGCAGANAGAACTCCTTTTGATGGTGATAGANTATCAGAAACTAAAGACGGAAAACCAGGATCAATTTTAATGGGTNAATTTAAAGAATTTGATGGNGGTTATACAACNGTTGGCACCTCTCCATTTAATAGTTTTATTATGTCAAATGATTTTGCTACAATATTTACTTTCATACCTAGAGGTCCTTTAAAAACAGATGTAGAAATAATGTGGTTAGTTCATGAAGATGCCGAAGAGGGAAAAGATTATGATTTGAATAAATTAATATGGATGTGGGATAAAACTACTATTGCAGACAAAAAGATTATAGAAAATAACCAGAAAGGGGTAATGTCAAAAAAATATGTACCTGGTCCACTTTCAGAAATGGAAATAGGATTAGAAAAATTAAAAAAATGGTATTTAAAGCATTTAGAAATCAAATTGAAAAATACTATTTGATTATTTGATTAACCATATTAACAGCATTTGATCCGTGAAGACCTCCTCCTGGATGAGTCGAAGGTCCACATATAAAAAGATTTTTTATATGAGTCCTATATTGAGATGAAGAAATTGTAGGTCTCATAAATAAAAATTGATCTAGAGTCATATCTCCATGATTAAAACTTCCCTCTGTTATATTTAAAGAGTTTTCAAAATCTAATGGAATATAGATTGATGAATCAATAATAATATCAGAAAAATTTAAAATATGTTTATTTAAAATATTCTTAACGTTATTTATTANATCACGCTTTAAACTATCATTCCATTCTTTATCTTTTAATTTATATGGAATATATTGAACTGATGCTGAAAGAACATGCTTACCATCAGGAGCAAATTCAGGATTATTTAAAGTAGGTATACAAAACTCTATAAATGGTGATTTTGAAAACCTACCATATTTGACTTCGTCAAATGATTTCTCAAGATAATTTATAGATGGTGTAATAGAAAATACAGTATTTAATTGATCTTCTTTAATACCTTTNATATTAGGTAGATCTTTTAAAGCAAAATGAATTCTAGCCGTACTACCCCTATATTTTATATTATCTAATTGAGTTTTTATTTTTGGATTCAAATTTTCAATAGATAATAATTTGACACATGTATTATGCTGATCCAAACCTGAAATTATATTTTTTCCAAAAAATTTATCTCCATTTTCTAATGTCACTCCCTCACTAATATTATCATTACAATCAATAGATACTACTTTTGAGTTTAATTTAATTTCTGTTCCATTTTCAATTGCTTTATCTTCAAGAATCTTAGAAAAATTTGAGGTCCCTCCAAAAATAAATTTAGAGTCTAAAATTTCAGAGTCAGAATATAAATTCTGATGTAAAAAATTTAGAACAGTTGCCGCTGAATATGGTCCTTGGTTTAAATGCTTTACACCACTTGCCGAAATAGTACCTCTCAATAATTCTGAATCAAACCATTCATCTAATAATTCAGGCATCATCATTGGCAATGTTCTAAGTATATCAACAAAGCCTCTNGTACCGTGACTCCACATGGGTTTAACCATTTCTTTCAATGAAATTGCATCACTAAGTCCAATATTTTTAATATTTGGTGGAGTAGTTTTATAAAGTGGTTTTAAAAAACTGGTTATTTTCGATATATATTTATTAAAAGCAATCCACTTTTCAGAATCAGATTTTGAAATAGAATTTATTGATTTTACAGTTTGATTAATATCTCTACTAAAAAATAAATGCTTTCCATCTTTTGAGTTTAATGATATTCTATATATATCATTCTCTATAAACTTTAATGANGATTTATCTATATTCAATTTTTTTATTAATCTATCATCTATCCATTTTATATAATCATAAACCAAATTGCATCTGAATCCATTAGAAAATTCTGTAGTTGATGCCATGCCACCAACTGTATTATTAGATTCAAATAATATAACTGATTTGTTTTTTTGTGATAAAAGTGCAGCAGAAATTAAAGAATTAATACCACCTCCAATAATTATATAGTCAAACTCTTTTTTCACCATATTTTAAGGATTTTTTTTGCAGCCATTTCACCAGGAGAACCAGTTACTCCTCCTCCGGGATGGGTACCTGATCCACATTGATAATAATTTTTTATTGGGGTTGTATAATCAGCCCATTTTACAGCAGGCCTAAATGAGAATAATTGTTGTAATGTTAACTCACCATGAAAAATATTTCCTTCTGTTAGTCCAAATGTTTTTTCTAAATCCATAGGAGTAAGAACTTGTCTATGCAAGATTAAGTCTTTTATATTTGGAGCAAATCTAGAAAGAGTATTAACAACCGCATCACCAAAAGCTTCTCTTTGAGTATCATTCCATCCTCCATTCAAATCATATGGTGCATATTGAACAAAACAAGACATGACGTGTTTACCTGGAGGAGCCATATCTGGGTCTAATACTGAAGGCAAAATAATATCCATATATGGTTCTTTTGAAAAATTACCGTATTTAGCATCGTCATAAGCTCTTTCAAGATGATCATAACTTGGACTTATTGAAATAGCCCCTCTTAGATGTGGACCATTACCTGGTAAAGATGTAAAATTAGGTAATCCATCTAGTGCTAAATTAACTTTGCCTGAAGAGCCTCTTATTCTGAAATTTTTAATATCTGTAACAAAATCTTCAGGAAGATCATTTTCATCTAACATTTTAAGAAATGTTAATTTAGGATCTAAACCTGAAATTACAATTTTTGAACTATATTCATCTCCATTCTCTAATGCAACACCAACTGCTCTACCATTTTTAACTATCACTTTATCTACTGCAGCTTCAGTTAGTATCTTAGCTCCAAAATATTCAGCAGATCGAGCAATGGTCATACTTAATTCACCAGTACCTCCTCTTTGGAATCCCCAAGCTCTAAAAGAACCATCTATATCTCCCATATAATGATGCAACATAACATAAGCTGAGCCAGGAGACCTAGGTCCCATAAAAGTTCCAATAATTCCACTTGCTGACATTGTAGCTTTTAAAGGTTCAAATTCAAACCATTCATCNAGAAAATCNGCTGAACTCATAGTCATAAGCTTACATAAGTATTCAAAAGTTTCATCATTTAATCCATTCACATGACCAAGTAAACCTTTCAAAGAGAGAAGATCATTTATTGATGGTTTAATAGCATTTGGAGCTATTGTCTCCAGAATCGGTCTAACCGCCATACCTACCTGACCCATTAGAGGNCCAAATCTTGAATAATTTTCTGCATCTTTTTTTGAATGTCTGTATATTTCTTTGTAAGTCTGATCATGGTCAGATGTTCTAAATAAGTAATCATTATCTAAAGGGGTAAATGTACTTTCAAGAGGAAGTATTTCAAGGCCAAAACGAGGTAACATTAATTCTCTTATAACATTAGCCTTTAACAGGCTTACAACATAAGAACAAACTGAAAACTTAAACCCTGGGAAAACTTCTTCTGTAACTGCAGCACCACCTAAAACATGTCTTCTTTCTAAAACCAAAACCTTTTTCCCAGCTTTTGAAAGNTAAGCAGCAGCAGTAAGGCCATTATGCCCACCACCAATTATAATTGCATCATAATTATCTACTCTGGACATGAAACTTTTCTTTTAGGGTTATAAAATGGGGTTTTAACAACTTTAGCAGGTGTTAAATGTCTATAGTGCTCAACTTTTATTTCAAAATCTAGAAGAGATCCCAAATTTGAGTATTTAGATTTTACGTGCGCTAAAGCAATATATTTTTTTAGAATAGGTGACCAACATCCACTTGTAGCATACCCAACTTGGATATTATTAAAATAAAGAGGNGTGCTTTCTCTCCAGGCACCATGGGGAAGATCAGGCGCTAACCCCACCTTTTTATATAACTTTTCGAGATTATCCCATAATATTTCAATTCCTATAAACCTCCAGTCAGATCGATTTTCTTTTTCATCTTTTAATGAATTATAACCAATAAAATTTCCTGAATTTAATTTTACAGTCCAACCTAAACCAAGCTCGTAAGGAGATGATTTTCTTGATTCGATAAGAGCATGTCTAGATGAAATATAATCAACATCTAATAGAATTAATGATGCCTCAATCCTAGAAATATCTAATGCATTAAGCCCAACTGGAGTAATACCAAAATCCTTACCGTTTTTCATTAAAATATCCCATACTTTTAAAGAATCTTTTGGATCTATCCAAATCTCATAACCTAAATCGCCGGTATATCCAGTTCTTGAAATAGATACATTAATTCCATTTAAATCGGTATTAGTTATTCTGAAGTATTTTAAATTATTAATAGATTTTGAAGAAATAGAATTAATTATTTCTCTTGAGTTAGGACCTTGAAGAGCTAATGCAGATATTTTATCAGATTCATCATATATTTTAATATTTAAACCATAAGAATTTAATTCTAACCAGCTTAAGTTTGGTTCTGCACTTGTAAGTCTAAAATCTTCTTTCNCTAATCTTTGTATAGTTCCATCATCAATTACCTTACCATTCTCATCACACCAAGGAGAATACATTACCTGTCCTACTTCACATATACTAATATCTCTAGTTACCAACCTATTAATAAAAAAAATAGAGTCTTTACCTTTAATTCTATATTTGTATAAAGGTGATATATCTAANAATCCAGCTTTAGTTCTAATTGCAAAATANTCATTATCATGACATAAGTCATATTTAGTAGCTGCCAAAAATCCACCCCACCTTTTCCATTCTTGTGAAGTATTTATCTTACTTGTTCTCTCAAAAAATGGTGACATTTTTAATTGNGTATTAGCAACAAAATTTCCAGGTATTTTACTTGAAATCATAGAATAAACTTAGACGTGTAAGTTTATNAATTTAATTTTCCTTTTCCAATAGAAAAGCTTTAATAAAATCATTAATATCTCCATCTAATACATTATTTACATCACCTCTCTCAACATTTGTTCTNACATCTTTTATCATTTTATATGGATGAAGAACATAGTTTCTAATTTGAGANCCAAAATCAATTTTNAATTTTGCACTATCTCTTTCATCTTTTTCTTGATTTACCTTATCTAACTCAATTTGATATAATTTTGACTTTAACATCTTTAAAGCTTTTTCTTTATTTAGTATCTGACTTCTTTCTTGTTGACATTCAATAATTAGTCCCGAGGGATCATGTTTTAATCTTACCGCAGATTCAATTTTATTAACACTTTGACCTCCAGCTCCACTAGCTCTAAACGTTTCCCATACTATATCAGCTGGATTTATATTTATTTCAATTGTCTCGTCAACTTCGGGGTAAGCAAAAACAGATGCAAATGAAGTGTGACGTCTAGCACCAGAATCGAAAGGAGAAATTCTAACTAACCTATGTACACCAATTTCAGATTTTAAATTACCGTATGCAAATTCTCCTTCAATACCTAATATTGCAGATTTAATACCTGCAATATCACCAGGCTGAACATTTACTTTTTTTACAGTGAAATTTTGAGATTCAGCCCACATAATATACATTCTCATTAATATACTCGCCCAGTCCTGGCTCTCTGTACCACCAGCTCCAGGGTTTATTTCAATTATAGCACTCATTTGATCTTCTTTCTTTGAGAGCATTTTCTTAAACTCAAGGTTTTCAAGAAGCAAATTTGTTTTTTCAAACTCTTTATTGAATTCATCCTCTGCTATTTCTCCATCTTGAAAAAACTCAAATAAAGTTTCTAAATCAGATATAGATGATATTAGGTTATCATATGCCTCAACCCATAATTTATTTGATGAAATTTCTTTTAATATTTTTTCTGCCTCCTCCCTATTATTCCAAAAATCAGGATCTAAAGAAATTTTTTCTTTAGAACTTATAATTTCTTTTCTACTTTCGTAGTCAAAGATAGCCTCTTAAGTCAGAGGCACGCTTAACTAAATTATTAATTTGATCTGCATTCATTTCTATAACCTATTTACCCAATTAAATTTA
>NZVP01000025.1 GCA_002697405.1 Flammeovirgaceae bacterium | reverse complement strand
CATCCAAGTTTTTTCACGTTCAAAAGTGTAATCCCTAATCTCTTTTATCTCCATTTTGAGACTATTTAGTACTTTTATCCTCTCTACCTCATTTTGATTATCTATTGATAATTCATTTAACCAGAAGGAGACAGAGATACCTATTACAATTACAACAAATTCAAATGAATATTTTATTAAATACTTCTTCTTCAAAACTAGTCCATTTTAATTCCCATAAAATGATTAACTCCCTTAGGAATTGGGTTCCCCGAAGCTCTTCTAAATACAACTATTTGCCCAATATGATATAGTGAGTCAGAGATGGGACCATGAAAAAGATTATATAGGTCAAACTTAAGATCTCCAAAAATCACTTTATTATTCTCAAAATCGGATTCATCATATCCTTCCAATAGATCTATTGATGATTTGATATTCGCTAGAGTTTTTTCCCTAAGTTCTAAATAAGATAAATCAGGATAAGACCTAGATCTTATAATAGGCTCATTATGGAATCCATTTCGAATCATTATGGATAACCCATAAATGTGTTCTAAAGTCTCTCTACAATTTATTCCTGTTTCTGAAGGTTTATAAATTAGATCATTATCATTCAGACCTTCTGTAGCCCAATAATATCTAAATCCAACACTATGTAAAAACCTTGAAATAACTGCTTTATTTGAGTAATTATTATCAAATTTTTTAATTTCATAAAAATAATTTTTTTCTTGTGAGTTCATATCAAAAGTTAAGCTAAATAAAAATAAAGATAAAATTAACTTCACTTAGGCTGTGATTTTATATGAATATCCCTTTGAGGATAAGGAATTTTAATTTTATTTTCTTTAAACTTTTTAAATATTGCAAAATAAATTTCACTTTTAAGAAACTCCGGCTTATCGGTATAAGTTGAGGTCCATATACCTAGTCTAAAATCTAATGAGCTATCACCAAAATTATCAAAAAAGACTTTTGGTTTTGGTTCTTTTTGTACGTTAGGGTTTTCATCTGCTACTTCTAATAATAACCTCTTAACAATTTCAGGATCTTCATCATAACTTACACCTACTGGTAATCTAAATCTAATTATTCTGTTATTATGACTCCAGTTGATTACCTGGCTGGACACAAATTCAGAATTAGGAACAATAATTGAAATATTATCATTTGTCACTATAGTTGTAGATCTAAGAGAAATATTAACAATATCTCCACTTACTTCTCCAACTTCTACCCTATCTCCAACTTTAATTGGCTCCTCAACTAAAATAGTAAGTCCACTAATTAAGTTATCCGTAACTTTCTGAAACCCAAAACCAATACCAACACCTAAAGCACCAGCTAATAAGCTTAAAGCACTTAAATCAATACCAACAGCTTGTATAATTATAATAGTACCAATCAACATCATAGTGATTCTTACACCATTTGCTAATGATTCTCTGAATGATTTTTTTAGCTTAGATCTTACTAAAATTTTATTTAACAGAAGTAATCTTACATTTTTAGAAATAATTACTAAAAGGTAAAAGCTTGCAAAGAAAACAACTATAGTTCCAATGCTTACCTCAGAATCACCAATTTTGAATAATGTTTTGTTGAAAACAAATAAAAATTCAGATAATAAATTTAAAACTCTAGAAAGAAAATCATTAAAGTATTCCATTTGATCTTGAAATTTAAAATTTAAAATTTAGAATATTAAGTTTCATAGTTTTTTTTTTATAAATTAAACACCAAAAAAAATGGGAAACACAGAAAAAACACTATTTGGTCACCCGTACGGTCTCTACGTACTATTCTTCACTGAGCTATGGGAAAGATTTTCATATTACGGAATGAGGGCCTTGTTAGTCCTATTTTTAATTTCTGAAACAACTGCTGAAAACCCAGGATATGGATGGACCGAGACAGANGCACTTGCATTNTATGGGTGGTATACGATGCTAGTTTATGTTGCTGGAATTCCTGGAGGATGGATTGCCGATAAGGTTCTGGGACAGAAAAAAACTGTAATGCTAGGAGGAGCTTTATTAGTTTTGGGACATAGTATTTTAGCCATTGACAATATTACTGCATTTTATACAGGCCTTGGTTTTATTATTTTGGGTGTTGGTGGTTTAAAACCTAATATTTCGACTATGGTTGGAGGTCTTTATAAAAGAGAAGATGAAAGAAGAGATATAGGATTTAAAATATTCTATATGGGTATAAATATAGGAGCTTTTCTATCCGCCATTATCATAGGAGGTATTGGAGAAGTTTATGGTTGGCATTACGGATTTGGATTAGCAGGAATAGGAATGCTTCTTGGTCAGCTTGTATTTATGTGGGGTCAAAAATATTTAGTAGGAGTTGGGGACTATATAGGAAAAGAAAATAATCCAGACAATGAAAAAATGAATAAGCCCCTTACTAATGTCGAAAAAGATAGAGTTAAAGTACTTTTATTATCCTTTTTAATTGTAATTGTTTTCTGGGGAGCATTTGAACAAGCCGGAGGACTTATGAATATTTATGCATTTGAGAAAACAAATAGATTTATTGAAAGTATTAGTTTTGAAGTACCAGCTACTTGGTTTCAATCACTTAATGCAGGTTTCATTGTTTTATTTGCNGTAGCAGTAGGAAAATTTTGGTCTTGGTGGAGTTCTTTAGGTAGAGAATCATCTTTACTATTTCAAATGGCAATCGGAGTAATTATAATGGCTATCGGATTTCTATTTATGAGTATGGCAGCATTAGAGTTTGAAGAAAAGGGATCAAGTGCAATGTATTTTCTAGTTTTTGCATATTTATTTCACACCTTAGGTGAATTATGTACATCACCAACTGCAATGGCACTTATTACAAAATTAGCTCCTGTAAAATATGCTTCAATTATGATGGGGACATACTTTGCTTGTACAGGTTTAGGAAATAAATTAGCTGCAGGTCTTGGTGGTTGGGCACAGACTGCTGGTGAATTTGAAATTTTTACCGGAATTTTTGTATTTTGTTCTCTTTTTGGATTATTGGTTATTTTAATTAGAAAACCTCTTAAAAGACTAACACACGGGCTTGATTAAGTCATTATCTTGAACTTATTATCATCAACATAAAATTCTTGCATCTTATCTACAGTTAAACACGAGTGCACTGGAATTATAGATACTTTATCACCTAATTTAAGATTGACTTTATTTTCGACTTCAACAATTCCATGTTCTTGAGATAAAGACTTTATGTAACCTATTTTGTTATCTAAACTCCAGTAATCTCCATTATAAACATACCCATAACATTTATTATTATTTTCCATTATATAATCTTTAGAAAAATGTACTGAACCTCCATATAACAACAAGGAATTTCTATTTTCATAAATTGATATTACAGGACAAACTAATCTTATTGCTATTTGATCTAGGTGACAAGACCCTATCTTAAACTGATCTAAATCATAAAAAACAAAATTACCAGGTCTAATCTCAGTGACAAATTTTGGATATTTTTTTACTAAACTTGAAGAAGGAGTGTCGCCTATTGAAATTTCAAAATCAGGAAATTTTTTATTTAGATGTGATATTTTATTAATTGAATTTTCAAATGTATTATGAATTTCATTTGATGATTTAGAATTATATGTATCTCCAAAATGAGTTAAAAAACCTTTAAAATTTAATTTTGAAGATGATTCAGAANATGAGATTATATCCTTTATAATTTCACTATCATAATCAACTCCTGCCCTATTATATCCAACATTCACTTTTAAATAAATGTTGATTTGACTTCTTAGTTTTTTTTCTAAAATATTTAAAACTTCGATAGAATCAACTAATAAATTAATATTAATTTTTTCCTGAAGCAATATAATATCATCAAGTTCTAAAATGTTAATTGGAAATGCTATAGTGATATCATCCCAGTATTTTGAAAAATATTTTGCCATTGATACTGATGATACTGTTATCTTTTTTATTCCTAGCTCTTTAAACCAATTCCCAACCACATTTGATTGATGTGTTTTAAAATGAGGTCTTAATTCTATATTTGAATTACTAAGATTATTTTTTATGTTATTTATGTTTTTAACAGATTTTTCTTTATTAAGCAATAAAGTAGGTTTAATGACGTCTATCATATTAACATAAATTAATTATCAACTTTATTCTATAGTTGTTTTTTTTACTTAATATGCAAATAAAACCTTGGAAGAAAAAAATTTAATTAAGAATTTAAAAGAAGGAGATGAAAATGCTTTTAAATTTTTAGTGGAAAATTATAAAGGGTATATTTTTAACACATCTCTTTCTATAATTCAAAATACAGATGAAGCAGATGATGTATCACAAGAAGTATTTATTCAAATATTTAAATCAATAGAAGGATTTAAAGGAAAATCATCTTTGTCAACATGGATATATAGAATTACTATATCCAAATGTTTTGAATATTTAAGGTTTAAAAAAAGGAAAAAAAGATTTTCTCAAATTATCAATTTATTTAGAGACGATGGAAGTACAATTGATATTCCACAATTTGAACATCCTGGAGTTCAATTAGAAAAAAAAGAAGATGCTAAACTTTTATTTGATGCTATAGAAACTTTAAATAACGAGCAAAAAACAGCTTATATATTAAAAAATGTACAGGGATTATCATATAAAAAAATATCTAAAGTGATGAAAAAATCAACTTCTTCGATTGAATCATTAATTTTTAGAGCAAAAAAAAATTTAAAAATTTATCTTGAAAAAATATTGAATGACAAGAAATAATTAATTTTATCATCTAAATATATATTATGAGAAATTTTATAATCGGATTTTTATTCATATTGACTGGTTTTTGTAGTTATTCACAAGAAGTTAATTTTGGAATTAGTTTAGGAACTAGCTTATCAAACCAAACTTTACAATCAGAAAATAGTCCTTATACAGCCGGAGTGACTTGGAATACAATAGGGGGATTACCTTATAGGGTTGACTCATATGTTGGTTATAATGGCGGATTAATGTTAGAATTATTTTTTGATTTATCTTCAACAGATGTTGATGAAAAAATTAAAAAAAGTAAAATTGGTATAAAATCAGGAATAAACTATTCTTCGCAAGGTGTAACTGTTGAAGATGTTAATATGACAAGATTTGAGAATAATCTTATATATCTTCAAATCCCTATTCTTTTAGATTATAAAATAAAAAAATTCAATTTTTTCTTTGGTCCTCAAATTCATTTATTACAAGATTTCACAACTGTTGAAACAAGATCTAGTATTTTAAGTTCTAATGCAACAAGTCAAAGTCCTGATTTTAAGTTTGCAAAAAAATATTTTAATGAAAATGACCCAAACTTTGTATTTGGATTAGGATATGAAATTTATGATGGTCTTTCAGTTCAAGTTAAATCTTTGAGAAGTTTAAAAAATATCACAAAACTCGAAGGAGAAGTATGGAAAAATAAGTCATTTGAGTTAACTCTTAATTATGTTTTAAATAGTCTTTTATGAGTGATAAAATTGAAAAAGTTTTAAANAGTTTAAAAGGTATTAAGCCCGTTNAGGTTAAGCCTTATTTTTATACAAGATTATCTGCAAAACTTGATAATGCTNATAATAAAGAGGTATTTTATCTAAAATATGAGAGGCCATTTCTAATTATGTTAGTTGCAGTAATGATGGCATTAAATTTATTTTTCATCTCTAGTGAACCCAATACTAATAGTAACTTAACAGCAGAAATTGAAGATTTTTATTTTGAATCAAATAAAAGTGATATAATTAATTTCACATCAAATGAAGAATAAATTACAATACTTAATAATTGCAATTTTAATTGTATCAAATATTTATTTCATATTTAATCTTAAAAAGTCAAGAATAAATAATCCTGAGTATAGAAGGGAAATGAGTTATTTGAAAAATAGAATTGATTTTAATGAANATCAGCTAAAATTAGCAACTTCTGAATACAAAAGATATGATTCTAAGAAAAAAGAAATTGAAAAAAAATTAAGAAGATTTGATCTCATTATCATGGATGATCTTCAAGAAAAAAATGAAATTAATACTGTCAATATGGATAATTACTATAAGATAGCAATTCAANTTAATGAAGAGAGAATAAATCATTGGAAAAAAATTAGAGAAATTGCCAATGAAGAGCAAATAAAAAAATTAGATAGTATCTGGAACAGAATGAAAGATCGAATNAGATCATCATCAAACTAGTCTCTAATCCCAATCAATTAAATGAAAGTTGGATTAATATCAGATTCTCATGGTTATATTCATGATGATCTAGAAAATTATTTAAAGAATTGTGATGAAATATGGCACGCAGGTGATATTGGCTCAATTGAAACATTAAAAAAATTAGAGAAGTTTAAAAAGATCAGAGCAGTATATGGAAATATTGATGATCAGTTAATAAGGAGAGAAATTCCAGAATCATTAATTTTTAATATTAATAAAGTAAAATTTTTAATAACACATATTGCTGGAAGTATCCCAAAATATAACCCTAAAACAATAAATCTCATAAAGGAAAATAAGCCTGATATCTTAATTTGTGGCCATACCCATATTCTAAAAATAGCAAGAGATGCTAATAATAATTTATTATTTATAAATCCAGGTTCATGTGGTAAANTAGGTTTTCACAAAAAGAAAACTATCGTNAGGTTTGATGTTTTAGAAAATAAAATCGATGGATTGGAAGTAATTGAATTAAGCTAAAACTATTTCTTAGCAGGTTTTTTAGCAGGTTTTTTACCAAACTCCTTTTTAATAGCCTCAACATCAACATTCTTAATCACTGGTTTAGAGTTAAGGCTTTTAATNACCTGTTTTGCTCTTTTAGCCTTCNAAACGTTTCTTCTTCCTTTTCTTTCTAATCTNGTTACTGCCATAATATTAATTATTGGCGCAATTTAAATAAAAAATAATGTNAATCATTTGCTAGCTTTGTAATAAATTTAAAAAAAGTGAAAAAAATAAATCCAACTTTACCAAAAGGAACAAGAGACTATGGTCCTATTGAGATGAAAAAAAGAGAATATCTTTTTAGTATTTTTAAAAATACGTTTTCTCTATACGGATTTAATCCATTAGAAACACCCTCAATTGAAAACATGGATGTTTTAAATGGAAAATATGGTGAAGAGGGAGATAAACTTATTTTTAGCATTTTAGATTCAGGAGATTTTATTAAAAATGTAGATCAAATTGAAAAAAAAGATTCAAATAAATTAAAAAGAGAAATATCAAAAAAAGGACTCAGGTATGATTTAACTGTTCCATTCGCTAGATATGTTAGCATGAATAGGGATAAAATAACTCTACCATTTAAAAGATATCAGATACAAAAAGTTTGGAGAGCCGATAGACCACAAAGAGGAAGGTTTAGAGAGTTTTATCAGTGTGATGTTGATTATATTGGTACTCAATCAATATTATGTGAATCTGAAATTATTGAATTAGTCTATGCAATTTTTGATAAAATACAAATAAAAAATATTTCTATAAAGGTTAACAATAGAAAAATATTATATGGTATTTCTGAAGTTTTAAATTTTGAAGAATCATTTGATAAGTGTTGTATTCTTATAGATAAAATAGACAAAATTGGGAAAGAAAAATTCAATAATGAATTAGAAAAAATTCAATTTTCTAAAAAACAAATAGATGGTTTAAATAGTGTATTATTTTTTGAAGGCTCAAATAAAGAAAAACTAATATTTTTAAAAGATTTCCTTTCAAAATCTAATAAGGGATTAGAAGGTTTAAGAAGTATTGAAAAATTAATGAAACTTTCTAAGAAATTTGATTTTGATGTAAGCTTGGCGAGAGGATTATCGTATTATACCTCATCCATTTTTGAAGTAGTTATAAAAGATGAAAAAATAGGAAGTTTATGTGGTGGAGGTAGATATGATGACTTGACTGAAATATTTGGATATAAAAATATTTCAGGAATTGGAATATCTTTTGGGATTGAAAGGATATATCAAATAATGAATGAAGAAGGACTTTTTCCTAAAAACATTATTAATTCTAAAACTATTTTAGTTAGCTGTCTTTCTGAGGAATTTATGACAAATTCCTTAAAATTAGCATCAAAACTCAGAGAAAATAATATAAAAACTGATCTATATCCTGATAACCCAAAACTAAAAAAACAACTTCAATATGCAAATAATAATAGTATTCCATACGTTGTAATCATTGGAGAAGATGAGGTTAAATCTAATTTGTTTACACTAAAAAATATGATAAGTGGAAAACAAGAAAAACTAAGTTTAGAAGAAATTATCTCAGAAATATCTTCTTAAACATTTATGTTACGATTAATAATTAATTTATTTTTTTTATTTCTTTATAATTTTTCATTTTCTCAAACGAGTGAATTAGGAAGGTTTACTGTTAACGTTAAAAATGGATGCTTACCTCTAGAAATTGAAATAGTTTCCGAGAACTTAGATACATCGATTAGTGTAGTTCAATATGACTTTGATTATAATCAAACTAATAATTTGTTTAATCCATCATCATCAAAATCACATACATATAATAGTAGTGGGAAGTATATTATTGCTCAAGCTATTAACCAAGATGGAGTAGAAAAAATAGATATTCTTGAAATAGAGGCTTTTGAAAAGAGGGATTTAATAATTGATATTAAAAATTGTTCGAACAATTCTTTAGAAATAAATATTGATGACAACTATTATGATGGTTATAAACTATTTATTAGAGGAAATTTTCATGAGTATTTAAGTAATGGAACTAACTTATTGGATTATTCAGGGTTATTAGATAATAATAGTTCTGTAGAGGGATATATAATTGGTGAGTTTGACGACAACGAAAAAAATTGCTCTAAATATAATTTTAAGATTGTTCCTGTAAATAATAATATTATAAATATTATTGATTCCGTGGTTTTATCTGATGACAAAACAAAATTTGATTTAATTTATAATCCTGAAAAAAGCACAAACTACGAAGTATTAATTGATAATAATTTAGACTCAATTTATTTCACTCCTTCATTTTTATATTTCAGTCACTCATCATTAGAATTTTTAAATAAAAGCTTTAATCAGAGGTGCATAAAAATTATTAAAAAATATGGATGTGGTGAACCTGAAATTGAAGATGAAATATGCTTAATTTATTTAAATGCATTTGAAAATGACAATGGTATTAACATAGAATTTAATTCCAATGATAAATATGATTCTATTGCTATATATAGAGATAATATAATAATAAATAGCTTAAATGATGATGAGAATAAATTTATTGATAATAATGGGATTATTAAAAATAAAGAGTATTGTTACCAAGTTGTAGGATATAAATCAAATAAAAAATCTTTATCTAACAATTTCTGTATTATTTCTAATAACAATTATAATCCTATTCCAATACCAAATGCATTTACTCCAAATGGAGATGGTTTGAATGATTTCTTTAAACCCTTCCCTCTTCAAGTTTCTGATTATAAAATGTTAATTTTTAATAAGTATGGAGAAAAAGTTTTTGAATCAAATGATATTAATTTAGGCTGGGATGGTTATTTTAAAGGAAAAATCATTCAGGATGTCTACGTTTATAAAATAGAATTGATGAAAGACAATGAAATGGTTTTCATAAATGGTAAAATTTTGTTAGTTAAATAATTATTATATGCTTGATATGATGAAAATGATGGGTAAAATTAAAGAAGCTCAAGAAAAAATGAAGAAAATTAAGGATGAACTTGATACAATTGAAGTTAAAACTGAATCAGGAGCTGGTTTAGTATCAGTAGTTGTTAATGGTAAAAAGGAATTAATTTCTATTAAAATTGATGATAGTATCTTAAATGAAAAAGAAATGGTCCAAGACTTAGTTGTCGCTGCTACTAATAAAGCCTTAAATGAAATTGATATAAAAATAAAAGATCACATGAAAGAAAAAACTGGAGATATATTACCTAATATTCCAGGTTTTGATATCGGTAACTTTTTTAAATGATAAAATCAAATAAAAAAATAGCAGTTGTTATTATTAATTATAATGGAGAAAAATATTTAAAAAAATTTTTACCATCAGTAGTTAATTTTTCAGATAAAAAATTATCTGAAATTTTTATAATAGATAATAACTCTTCAGATGGATCAATAAACTTCATTAAAAAAAATTATTCAAAGATTAAACTAATTCAAAATGATAAAAACTATGGTTATGCTAAGGGTTATAATATTGGATTAAAAAAAATTAAATCTGAATACATAGTATTAATAAATAATGATGTTGAAGTAACTGAAAACTGGTTAAACCCTATGTGTAAAGAATTAGAAAAAAATAAATACATAGGAACATGTCAACCTAAAATATTATCATTTAATAATAAAAATTATTTTGAATATGCTGGAGCATCTGGTGGATATTTAGATTTTTTAGGATATCCATTTTGTAGAGGAAGAATTTTTAATACTGTAGAAGAAGATAATGGTCAATATGATAAGAAAAAAGAAATTTTTTGGTCATCAGGAGCTTGTATGATGATAAGAAATAAATTATTTAAAGAAGCTGGTGGTTTTGATGAAAGTTTTTATACTCATATGGAAGAAATTGATTTATGTTGGAGAATAAAGGGAATGGGTTATTTAAATTTTTGTTACCCTGAAAGTAAAGTTTACCATTTAGGTGGCGGAACTCTTCAATACGACAACCCAAAAAAGACATATTTAAATTTCAGAAATAATCTTATTATGTTATTTAAAAATGAATCTCTAATATCATTANCAATTAAATTTCCATTGAGATTATTTTTTGACTTATTTTCTGTTTTTTACTTTATGATTTCAAAAAAATCATTAAAACATCCTTATTCTATTCTAAGAGCATATTTTAATATTTTTTTAAAAATACCNTTACTTATTATTAAAAAAAGAAACATTATACCTAGAGATAAAACTGAAGANAAAATAATAATACCAATANAATATTATTTGAATGGGAAAAGTAGGTATTGCGATTTATGATTATTTTTTACCAAAATCGATAAAAATATGTATTTTTGTTCCTTAAGTTTAAGCTTAATAAAAAAAGAACTAATAATAAATTATCATGAAGAATTTTAATATTTTAAAGTTAAGCCTTGTTGTACTGATACTAATCTCTGGGTGTAACCCACTTAAAAAAATGATTGCACTGTCTGAACAACAACAAATTAACGTAAACCCAAACCCAATTGAACTGGCTGGTTCTGAAGTTTCTTTCGATGTTGAATCTACATTACCTGTTGGAATGTTACCTAAAGGTACAAGTTATACATTGAATTTTGATTTTGAAGGAACACAAGTTGGATCAGTAGAGTTCAGAGCTTCTGACTATCCAAATAGTACATCTTCAGTAAGTAAAAACACAAAAACAATTACTGTTGCTTATGATCCTTCATTAATGGGTGGGAATCCTGGAAAACTTAATGTTAAAGGAACTGCAAAAGTAGTTGCTACAGGAAAAAGTTTAGANACTGAATCAAGCGATGTTGCAGATGGTGTAAATACAACTATTACTTTTACNAGAGCAACANATATACCAACACCTACAGCATACCCTGGTTACACTGATGCTGAAGAAACTGAAGTCACTACTGTTGATTTTTATTTTAATCAAGGAAGCTCTTATTTAAGAGGTTCTGAGAAAAAAAGTGATAGAGGTGAGCAGTTTTCTGCCTTCGTTGCAGAGAAAAATATGACTAAGGGAGTTAATATTACTGGTGCTCACTCACCTGAAGGATCAACAAAAGTAAATGAATCTCTTGCTGGAAGAAGAGCTAATGCTATTGAAAAATATTACAGAGCGGAGATGGACAGATACGATTACAAAGACGAAGCTGGAGAAATAAATTTTGATTTATTNCCAGTTGTTGAAAATTGGGATGCTTTGAGAAGAGCATTAAGAGCTTCTACTTCCTTATCTAGAGAAGATAGATCTCAAATTGGTGCNATTATTAATGGTGGAGGATCTTTTGTAGATAAAGAAAAATCATTATCNAAATTAAGTTCCTATAAAACATTAATGAAAGAAGTTTATCCTGATCTTAGAACAGCTAGAACTGAAGTTACTACTGTTATTGAGAAGAAACCTAACAATGAAATATTAGCAATTGCTCAAAATATTGTAAGTGGAGAATCTTCATCAGAAGCTTTATCNCATGGTGAATTATTATTTGCTGGTGGATTAACTCCTGATTTAAGTGAAAAAGCTGCAATTTATGGAGCAGCTGTTAAATGGGGTGGAACTTGGCAAGCTCATAATGATTTTGGAGCTGTACATATTATGTTAGCAAAACAAGAAGAAGAAGGATCTGAAAGTCAGTTAAAGCTTTTAGAAGCTGCTAAAACACAGTTGGATATTTCTAATAATAAAAAAGAAAATGCAGAANCACATCTTAATCTTGCTGCAATTGCTGCAATGCAATATGATTGGAATCTTGCTAATGAGCATATCAATAAAGCTGCTGGTTTAGACCTTACTTATGCTGAAGGAATGTACAATATGGCTAAAGGAACAATCTTAATTCCTCTTGGTGATTATGAAAACGCTTTAAATCATCTAAATAAAGTAGGACAAAGAGGTTGGGCTAAATGGAGAAAAGGTATTGTTCAACTAATGTCATATAATTTTGACGAAGCTAAAAAAGAGATGGCAGCACTAAGAAAACAATTCAAAGAAAGTGGTTGGAAAGAAAATGGAGGAATTGATTATGTTCATGCAATTATATCAGCAAGAGAAGGGGATTCAAATGCTGTAGCCGAAAACCTTAAAACAGCTTTATCAAAAGATGAAAATGGAATGTTAAAAGAAAGATTAGTAAATGATGTAGAATTTATTAATTTTTCTGATGCAGTTAAAGCTGCAATGAATTAAAAAATTAGTTTTTTTTTAAAATAAAGGCCTCTTATTAAGAGGCCTTTTTTTATTTTTGCACGATGAGAGAAATACAATTTAGAGAAGCCCTTAGAGAAGCTATGGTTGAAGAAATGAGAGCGGATAAAAATGTTTATCTAATTGGAGAAGAAGTGGCTGAATATAATGGTGCATACAAAGTAAGTCTTGGTATGCTTGATGAGTTTGGAGCTGAAAGAGTTATTGATACACCTATTGCAGAAACAGGCTTCAGTGGAATTGGTGTAGGCTCTGCTATGAATGGTTTAAGACCTATAGTTGAATTCATGACATTTAATTTTTCTCTTGTTGCTATTGATCAAATTATTAATGGTGCCGCAAAAATGTATCAAATGTCTGGTGGTCAATTTAATATCCCAATAGTTTTTAGGGGTCCAACTGGTAATGCTGGACAGTTAGGAGCTCAACATTCACAAAATTTTGAAAACTGGTATGCTAANACTCCTGGTTTAAAGGTAGTTGTACCATCAAATCCATACGATGCAAAAGGATTATTAAAAACTTCAATTAGAGATGATGATCCTGTTATATTTATGGAATCAGAACTGATGTATGGAGATAAAGGAGAAGTNCCAGAAGAAGAATATTTAATACCTATAGGTAAATCTAATTTAGTTCATGAAGGAGGAGATGTAACTCTTGTATCTTTTGGTAAAATGATGAAAGTTGCGGAAGAAACATATATAGAGGCAAAAAAAGAAGGAATTAACTTAGAAGTTATAGATTTAAGATCTGTCAGACCTATTGATTATGAAAGTATAGTTAATTCTGTAAAAAAAACTAATAGACTAGTAATTATAGAAGAAGCTTGGCCTTTAGCTTCAATTTCTTCTGAAATAAGTCATCATATTCAAAGATTTGCTTTTGATTATTTAGACGCTCCTGTTCATAGAATTACTTGTGAAGATGTTCCTTTTCATTATGCTCCNACTCTAATAAAAGAAATTACTCCTAATGTTGATAAGGCAATGAAAGCTGTGAAAAAAGTAATGTATAAATAAGTTTATTTATCATTTAAACCTAAAGCAGACATCATTCCTGATGGTCCAGTCTTTTTCATCAACTTCATCATTTTCTTCATCTGATTAAATTGCTTAACAAGTTGATTAATTTCNTGNACGCTNGTTCCACTTCCACTTGCAATTCTTTTTTTTCTTGAACCATTTAATATATCAGGGTTTTTTCTCTCAGTTGGTGTCATTGAATAAATAATAGATTCAATTGGTTTGAAGGATTCATCGTCAACATCTAAGTCTTTAACTTTTGAGGAAACACCTGGCATCATGCCTATTAAATCTTTTAGGTTTCCCATTTTTTTTATTTTCTGAATTTGAGATAGGAAATCATCTAAGCCAAAAGTATTTTGAAACATTTTTTTCTGAAGCTTTCTTGCTTCATCCTCATCAAAATTTTGTTGAGCTCTTTCAACTAAACTTATCACATCACCCATTCCCAAAATCCTTTTTGCCATTCTATCTGGATGAAATACATCTAAAGCATCCATTTTCTCTCCAGTACTAATAAATTTGATTGGTTTGTTTACAACTTTTCTTATTGATAGAGCCGAGCCACCTCTAGAATCCCCATCCAGTTTTGTTAAAACAACACCATCATAATCGATGGCTTCATTAAATGTTTTAGCNGTTAAAACAGCATCTTGTCCGATCATGGAGTCAACAACAAAAAGTGTCTCATGAGGTTTTAGAGACTTTTTTAAACCCTTAATTTCTTCCATCATCTTCTCATCAATTGCTAATCTACCTGCTGTATCAACAATAACTGATTTAAAGCCATTTTCTTTTGCATATTTAATTGCTTTTTTTGCAATATTTAATGGAGACTTTGATTTAGGGTCAGAAAANACTTCTATNTTTAAATCATCTCCAATAACATGAAGCTGCTCAATAGCTGCCGGTCTATATACATCACAAGCCACCAATAATGTTTTCTTCCCTTTCTTTTTTAAATATCTACCTAGCTTTCCAGTAAAAGTAGTTTTACCGGAACCCTGTAAACCTGAAAGTAAAATTATATTTGGATTTCCATCTAATGAAATTTCAGCAGATTCACCACCCATTAATTCAGTTAATTCATCAGCAACAATTTTTGTAAGAAGTTGACCAGGTGAGACTGAAATTAAAACGTTTTGTCCCATTGCCTCATCTTTTATCTTAGATGTTATCTCTTTTGCTACTTTATAACTTACATCTGCATCAATAAGAGCTCTTCTAATTTCTTTAATTGTTGAAGCAACATTAATTTCTGTAATTCTTCCTTGTCCCTTAAGGACCTTAAAAGCTCTATCTAACTTATTACTTAGGTTTTCAAACATAACTTTACAAAAATAACAATTAAAGCATATAATGATTAATATATTTAATTAATACTATTTATATTTCATTAAATATTATGAATGTCATTTATAAACATATAATATCACTTGCAGTATTTATCTCATTAACTGTATTTGTCTTTAATCCTATATTTTTTGAAAATAAAAGTATTAAGCAACATGATATTGAGCAGTGGAGTTATTCAGCAAATGAAACTATTGAATTTAGAAAAAANAANAATGAAGAAGCNCTTTGGTCAAATTCAATGTTTTCAGGAATGCCAGCTTACTTGATAGATGTTAAATGGAGTAATCAAATTGTATCATTTTTACATAAAATTTACAGCTTATTTTTNCCTCANCCAATAAGNAATTTTATTATATCATTCATTTCTTTTTATATAATGCTANTATGCTTTANNATAAGACCTGAAATAGCATTATTTGGATCAATAGCCTTTACATTATCTTCTTATATGATAATTGGTATTGCTGCTGGACATAATGCAAGAATAGGTACNGCAGCTCTCTTACCTCTAATANTAGGNGGAGTTCACTTATGNATCCATAGAAATAGAAATTTAGGTTTTATNATNACNNNTNTNGCNNTNGCTANTNCAACTNAGANTAAANCANNTNCAAATAACNTANTANACNCTNNTAATTTTAATNTTTTATGGNAGTNGTCAACTTAATATATTNTTANTNNANAAANAANTTANAATNTTTNNCTAAAANGAATTGNNGTNNTNGTANTTGCTGCGATTACTTGCTGTNGGAACNTTNTTTGGTGAAATATGGGCNNTNNTNGAATANTCNGANGTNTCAATTAGNGGTAAATCNGAANTNNCNTCNNNCGTNGNCNGGNCTTGANAAAGATTATGCATTTCANTANAGNAATGGNNTTTTTGANCCNNTGACTNTATTTATTCCAAATATTTTAGGNGGNTCAAGTAGACAGACATTAGANAGAGANTCNAATCTNGGTAAAGCANTAAGAAAAAATAATGTNAGNACNGTNCAAATAAANAATCANTTAAGAAATGTNCCTACATANTGGGGNGATCANCCNTTAACNGCNCCNTANTNTGCNGGGTCTCTATCCTTATTTCTATTGGTATTAGGGATTTTAATACTTAAGAGAAATGAAAAACTCTGGATATTATACCTTCTCATTCT
>NZVP01000024.1 GCA_002697405.1 Flammeovirgaceae bacterium | reverse complement strand
GAGTCTTTATTAAATGTGTATAAAGAACCTTTTTTAATTTCTAAATCAAAATTGCTTGTGTTCTGTTTTTTATAATAATTGGTAACCGCCCTATATATAGAATCGTTTTTGTAGGACAAACTATCAGCTATTATCCTTTCTTTTAAATCTTTAATATATTTAACAACAGAATCAGAGTCAACATAAAGCTTTCCTTTTATTGTGTTATTATTTACTTTTTTAGACTTGTGCTTTACAAACCTTATCGGAATATTAATTGTATCCTTTTTAATAGCGATGTGGTTAAAATTATAGTCTAACAAAGGAATGTTTGTTTTAAAGGTAAATTCAACCGTATCATCAATGTTTTGTGTGTTTAAATCTAAAGAGGTTTTTAAACTGTGCTCATATTTTATTTCATTGTTAAAACTAACATAAAAACTATCCAAAAGGTTGTTTTTATACAAATCGGTTGCCTTTATTTTTATCAAAAGAGAATCATTAATGGGCGTTTTTTGATACAAAGTTAAAATATTGTTATCGGTTAAACCAAAAACAATCCTTTCATCACAACACACGTTGTATTCTAGAATATCTTTATTGAAAACAACCTCAACAAAAGAACCTCTCTCCCGTGCTCTTAAAAGCTTTAATGGTGTTAGGTCTTCATTAAAAAGAGGTATGTATATTTTTTCCAAACTCTCCCCCACCTCTACTTCACTATCTACAAAACCAAACTTTTCTTTTTTAAACTCTGCTTGAAAGTTCTTGTTTTCATCGTTAAAGGCATATACACTATAGCGTCCTTTTTTCACGTTATCTATTTTAAATAACCCACCTTCGTTTGTTGAAGAAAAATAAATTGGTTTTTTATGAAAGAGATCTAAACTATCCTTTTCAGAATAAAGCCCCACCAAAGCATCCTTAATAGGCTCGTTCTTTAAAGGATCCTGGACAACCCCACTCACATATGAAGAGTCAATTACGCCACCTGTGCTAAAAACATACTTAGATCTTATTGATGGGTTTTGTTCTGTAACATCAACAACACCGTCAGCAAAACTAAAAATGTAGGTTGTGTTTTTATTAAAAGCAGAATCAAAACTTATACTGATAGTGTTTTTCTTAGCCTTAACGTCAAAAGACCCATCATAATAAGGAGATATTATTAGCTTTTCTTTAAGCTTTGATGCGTCAACTAATTCATCAAACTCAAAAAAGAACACGTCAGGATTAATGTTTGTTGAAAACTCAACTGGAAGTGAGTTGATTATGTTCGGGGGTATTGTGTCTTTCTCCCCACCGGTTAATGGTCGGACCTGTGCGCATCCTAAAGAAAAGCAGATATATAGTAAAAGGAGTCGTAACATTATTTTATAATATAAATAATACTAGAGTGATTTTTTGTAAAAAGAGCTATTATGTTAGAAAGTAAACCCACGGCAAAACCAAACAAAGGCCACAAAATATTTTTTTTATACTTTTCGCTTAACATAGAGACGTAAAAAGAGTCAAAATATAATGGTTTTGTTTTAATAAGCTGAAAACCAGCTTTTTTACACAAAACACCAAAAGAAGACCTGTTAAAGTGATACAAATGACGAGGAACATCATAACCCGCCCAGTGTTTATTATAATAAGTGTTATCGTATGAATCTGTGTTTGGTAAGGCTATTATTACCTTACCGTTATTTTTAAGTTTTTTTCTCAAGTCAACCAGGGTTTTTAGGGGATCAGGTGTGTGTTCAAGCACGTGCCACAGGGTTATATAATCAAATTTTTTATTACCTATGTCTTTTAGTTTACTAAAAACGTTTTTGTTTTTTAGTTTATTGATTGGCTCATAACCAACAGCGTTAACCCCCGCTTTTAAAGATAGGTTAACAAAAAACCCGGATCCTGCACCATAATCCAATAAACTTGATCCTTTTTTTATAAGGTTAAGCTTGTGTTTTCCGTTAACCCTTTGAATAAAACCGTACAAGAACCCAAAAAAAGATGAACTTTTTTTATAAGAATCATATTTCTTTTTATCATAGTAACTATTAATATTTTTAGGTACAGGGCTTGTAAAAAGCAAACCAGTTGACGGACACCTCATTATACTAAACATTTTTCCGCTATTTGAAAAATCTTTTGTTTTAATAAATAAAACAGGTTTTTTATTACCACACAAAGGCTTTACCATACTACTTCTTTAAATGAACCATTAAAATAGACACATCAGACGGTGAAACCCCACTTATTCTTGACGCTTGCCCTATAGACTTAGGTTTTATTTTGTTCAACTTTTCCTTTCCCTCAGCAGAAAGAGAAACAAGTTTGTTGTAATTAAACCCATTTGGTATTTTGCTTTTGTCTAACCTTTGCATTTTTTCAACCACTTCTTTTTCTTTTATAATATAACTTTCGTATTTAAGATTTATTTCTACCTGACCAACAATTTCTTTATTAAAAGATTGTTTTGTTTTTGAACAAAGCAACAACGACCCTAAACTAACCCCAGGCCTTTTTGTTAACTGTTCTATGCTTTTTTTCTCTTTTATTTCAGCTGACCCAAGCTTATTTAAAAGCGGGTTAACCTCCTTCGAATCAANTTTTTCTGTTTTTATAACACCTTTTAGTTTTTCTATTTCAACCTCTTTTTTCTTTACTTTGTTTAATCTTTTTTTGCTGGCTAAACCTAAATTATAGCCAATTTCGGTCAACCTTAGATCAGCGTTGTCTTGTCTTAATAATATTCTGTGTTCAGCCCTTGATGTAAACATTCTGTACGGCTCATCAGTTCCTTTGTTTATTAAATCATCAATTAAGACCCCTATGTACGCATCAGACCTTGCTAAAACAAAAGGGTCAACTTTTTTTATTTTATTGTGTGCGTTAATTCCGGCTACCAACCCTTGACACGCAGCTTCTTCATAGCCNGTAGTGCCGTTAATCTGACCCGCAAAATATAAGTTTTTAATTGGTTTTGTTTCAAGGGTGTGTTCAAGTTGAGTAGGAGGAAAGTAATCATACTCTATCGCATAACCTGGTCTAAACATTTTAACACCCTCAAAACCCCTAATTGTTCTTAAAGCTTTTAGTTGAATATCTTCTGGTAGTGATGTTGAAAACCCATTTACATAAACCTCAACGGTGTTCCAACCCTCAGGCTCTACAAAAATTTGATGCCGNTCTCTTTCGGCAAATCTTGTTATTTTATCTTCTATTGAAGGGCAGTACCTTGGGCCAACACCTTGGATTCGGCCATTAAACATAGGTGATTTTGAAAACCCACCCTCTAATACAGAGTGCGTTTCTGGGTTTGTNTAGGTTATATGACAAGAAAGCTGTTTTTTTATAGGCTTTTTTGTTAAAAAAGAAAAAACACCTGGTTTTTTATCTCCTTTTTGTTCTTCCATCACCTTATAGTTAATTGTCCTTCCGTCTAATCGGGGCGGCGTCCCAGTTTTCATTCTACCAGAAACAAAACCCAATCCTTCAAGTTGTTCTGTAATTCCNTTTGATGACCTTTCCCCCGTTCTTCCCCCCCCAAACTTTTTTTCTCCAACATGAATAATGCCATTTAAAAAGGTTCCGTTTGTTAAAACAACAGCTTTTGATTCAATTTCAAGACCCAAGGATGTCTTTACCCCAACAACCCTTCCTTTTTTTACTAAAACATTAACGATCATTTCTTGCCAAAAATCTACATTTTTGTTTTTCTCAAGAANCAACCTCCATTTTTCTGCAAAAACAACCCTATCACTTTGAGCCCTAGGCGACCACATTGCGGGTCCTTTTGATAAATTTAGCATTCTAAACTGCACAGCGCTTTCGTCTGTTATCAAACCAGTAACACCCCCTAAAGCATCAATTTCTCTTACTATTTGGCCTTTTGCTACCCCACCAATAGCAGGATTACAGGACATTTGAGCTATCGTTCCCATGTTCATTGTTGCTAAAAGAACCTTTGAGCCCATATTAGCTGCCGCAGCCGCTGCTTCACATCCGGCGTGTCCGGCGCCTACAACTATAACATCATATTTTGCAAACATAGATCAGGTGTTCCACGTGGAACTTTAATTTTCTTTGTACAAAGAAATATATTTATTTTCTTTTTGCGTCATGATCATCTTTTCTTTTTTTGATTTGTCTTTGTATCCAATAAGGTGTAATACACCATGAATAACNACCCTTATTAATTCCTCTTCGGTTTTTACCCCAAAGTTTTTTGCGTTTTCTTTTATTCTTTCAGAGCTTATGTATAAATCCCCCTCTACATTGTCCTCTGTGTCTTTGTGGTCAAAGGTTATTATATCTGTATAATAATCATGCCCTAAATATTTTTTGTTAATTTCTCCTAAATACTCATCAGAACAAAAAATACAATTGATGAAACCAAGCTTTTTGTTTTCTTTTAAACAAAGTGATTTTATTAGAGATCTAATTTTNTTTTTGTTTTTTATTTTGAGGTTTTCGGTCTCGAAAAAGAAATTTGTTAAATACATTCTTATAGTTTGAAAAGCATCTCAACAACCCTTCCTCCGCGTTTGAAGGTTGTTTTATCGGATAAGCTTTTGATAAGAAAAATGCCCCTTCCNTTAACCTTATCAATGTTTTTAGGGTTTGTGGGATCGGGTAGGTTGTTATAATCAAAACCAATCCCTTCATCTTCCACAACAAACCGTACACTCTTTTTGTTTTGTTTTAACCCTAATCTCACTTTTTTGTTTTTATCTTCTTTGTTCCCNTGAACTATTGCGTTGTTAACAGCTTCTGTTACAGAAACTAGTACGTTTCCATAAATAGCTTCTTGTATTTTTATTTTTTCTCCAACNTTATCTATGAAGCTTTCAACAACCGAAACATTTTCTTTAATAGAGGGTATTTTAACAAACATGGTGTTATCGTATAAACTAATTTAAAATTATTAATACTATATATATAAGTTAATATTATACGAATTTAGTTTTGTATTAGTTTAAAAAAAAGAAATATAATAATGTGTTAATTCCAGTTACCAGCTGTTCCAAGGGCTGTTGTTGCACACCTAAATCCTATAGTGGCAGATGAAGAGTCTTGATCTAAAAACCTTCTTGTTCCTGGTGACAACCACATAGCGCCATCAGCCCAAGAACCACCCTTGTACACTCTAGACTTATTACTCACCATAGAGTTGAAGTTATCAGAGTCATAATCTTCTTCAGAATCTAAAAAGTCACTTTTCCTAATAGGGTTAAGGTCCTCCATGTCTTGAAAGTTTAATGGTCTATAAATATCAAACNCCCATTCGTTTACATTTCCTGCCATATTATATAACCCGAAATCGTTTGGNGCGTACTCATAAATATTCATTGTCACAAANCCAGCATCATTAAGAGCNCCAGCAATNCCNGCGTAATCCCCTCTACCTCTTTTAAAGTTTGCNTGAAACTTTCCAACANTACCCCTTTTAGAGCTTCTTATTGTTCTTCCGTCCCAAGGATATAAACGTCTTTGTGTTTGGTTTTCGTCTAACCACTGATCTCCAACTTGACCATAAGCTGCATATTCCCACTCAGCTTCTGTCGGAAGTCTAAACTCTGGTAGATAAATACCAGACTCTATTGGTGGAATATCACCATCAACATAATCTTCCCCATAATACTCCATAGCCCTTTGTTTATTTACCGCTTCAGTTCTCCACCTACAATAGTCTACAGCTTGGTTCCAACTAACACCAACAACNGGGTAGTACCTAAAACCAGGGTATCTTAAATAATTACTTACATAAGGTGTGTTAAAAGCCAACTCTTTCTCCCAAACAGTTGTGTCTGGTAGAGCGCTTTGAAAATAAGTTTCACTAGAGTCTCTCTGTATATAGTGTAGGTATTCAAGCCAGTGAATGTTTGCAATTTCTGTTTGATCTAAAAAAAAGGACTGAACAGTGACTGTTCTTTCAACATTGTCGTGAGTATAAAAAACATCTTCTTCAAAAGTACCCAACACAGTTCTTCCTCCTTGAACTAAAACTTGGTTTGGACCCGGGGGTTGACCACCAAAATCAGCAACAACAAAACCCTCCTCATCCTCTTCAGCAAATGCGTCAGAGAAATATTCTAAGTTTGTTGTTGTGCTTGTTGATCCGGGGTTTCTTGCCGATGGGCTAGAGTTACCAAAAGGAAGTATTGAGCACCCCACAGCAAAAACAAAAATAAAAAGAGCAGCAAGTAAACTTCTCATTATAAAATTTTGTTGTTTAAATTTTTATCAAAAATACAAAAAAATCAGTTCTTGAAAACAATTAACACAGAAAGTACAAACTTATTGTTTCTTTTTTGTTGTTTTTTTAAGAAAATTCAAGGTTTCTGTTACGGAATTTATTGTTTTTGTAATGACAGAAAGTTGTCCTTTTTTCTCTTTTACATCTGTTTTGTGATTTTCTTTGTTTAAAAAGCCTAATAAAAACAACACCGCCTTTTGTTTAGTTTTTAAGTTTTGATCATTGTTAAAAAAAACAAAAGATACTCGAGTTTTTTTAATTGTGATTTTATCTATACTTAATACTGATGCTAAATTTTTAATTTTCATAACATCAATCAACACAGATAACTCTTCTGGAATTACACCAAACCTATCTTGAAACACAGCTTCAATTTCATCAAAAAAACCANCCTTNGATTTTTTTTCAANAAAACCATACATTTTTAATCTTTCATCNGAATTTGTTACGTANTTTTTTGGTATAAAAGCNTTTTCATCTAANTCCACCAAACAATTTCCAACAACAAACTCTTTTATAGTTTTGTTTTGTTTTGGTAAATCAACCTCACTAAGNGCCTCATCTAATATTTTGTTATANGTTTCAAAACCTAAATCGTTTATAAAACCACTTTGTTCNCCCCCNAGAAGGTTTCCNGCTCCCCGAATATCTAAATCTTTTAACGCTATGTTTAANCCGTCACCTAANTTTGAAAATTCNTCAAGCGCAAAAAGTCTTTTTTTAGCATCAATGTTTAAATTATTAAGNTTTGGTACCAACAAGCGACAAAAAGCCTTTCTGTTTGATCTTCCAACCCTTCCNCTCATTTGATGTAGGTCAGACAAACCAAACATATGAGCTTGGTTGATTATTATTGTNTTAGCGTTTGGTATATCTAAACCAGACTCAATAATATTAGTTGATACNAAAACATCAAACCGCCCATCTACAAAATCTAAAATTGTTTTCTCAAGTAAATCTCCTTTTTGTTGTCCGTGAGCAACAGCAACCTTTGCATTNGGAACCAACTNTTGAATAATNTTNGCTATTTCATANATGTTTTCTACCCTNTTATGAACGAAAAAAACCTGTCCAAAGCGGGACATTTCATTTTTAATAACATCTCGTATTTCGTTTTCATCAAAAGTAAGTACCTCCGTGTGAACGGGTTGTCTATTGGTTGGTGCGGTTCTTATGATGCTAATATCTCTTACTCCAATTAAAGAAAAATGAAGTGTTCTTGGTATTGGTGTTGCTGTTAAGGTTAAACAATCAAGGTTTANTTTTTGTTTTTTTATTTTTTCTTTTAAAGCAACCCCAAACTTTTGTTCTTCATCTACAATCAGGAGCCCTAGGTTTTTAAATNGTATTTTTTTACTTAAAACAGAGTGTGTTCCAATAATAATATCAGTTTTACCAACCTTTAAANCATCTATTATTTTTGTTTTTTCTTTGTTTGACCTAAACCTAGATAAGTAATCNACNNAAACNGGGANGTTTGCTAANCTTTTTTGGAATGTTTTNNAGTGTTGGTAAGCAAGTATTGTTGTTGGNACNAAAATNAACACNTGTTTGTTTGAGCAAACAGCTTTAAAAGCTGCCCTTATTGCTATTTCTGTTTTTCCAAAACCAACATCACCACANACCAACCTATCCATCGGAAAAGAACCTTCCATATCTTTTTTTACATCTTCTGTTGTTTTAATTTGATCTGGCGTGTCTTGATAAATGAANGAAGATTCTAATTCAATTTGTAAATACGAGTCTTTGTCAAAAGAAAAACCTTTAACCTCTCTTCTTTTTAAATAAAGTTGAATAAGNTCATTAGCTATATCAACAATTTTAGTTTTGATTTTTCTTTTCTTTTTTATCCACTCTTGGTTGTTNAAACTATTTAAGGTTGGTGTTGCTCCTGAATTAGAGTATTTCGCAATTTTATGAAGAGAGTTAACGTTAATAAACACAACATCATTGTTTTTGTAGACAATTCTTAAAACTTCATGTTCCGAATCTTTGGTTTGCATTTTTTCTAANCCTACAAACCGACCAATNCCNTGGTCAATGTGCACCACATAATCTCCTGTTTTTAGTTCGCTTCTATCTTTTATTGCGTTTTTTTGTTTTTTAGGAACCTTGGGNATATTCGAGTGTTTAAANTATCTATTAAAAATTTCGTGGTCAGTGTAATACACANCTTTACTTTCNTGATCAACAAAACCCTCGCTTAATTTTGAAATTATTTTTCTGTAGTTTAATACAAAACCTATAGAATCAAAATATGAAGAAAGTCTTGTTGATTGTTCTTCAGACTGAAAAGAAATNTTAATAGAATAGTTGTTTTCTTGATGTGANTTTAAGTCTTCAACCAACAGAGAAAGGTTTTTATTAAANTTAGGTTGAGGTGATGAGTTNAAGNTTAATTCTTTTAAGTTTTTTTTTGNTTTGTTTTTTCCAAAATCAACAAACNTAAATCNNTTTATTTCACTTAAAAAAGANGNTTTCTTTAAAAATTTTTTCTCAGGNGGGTGACTAATTACAACCTTGCTTTTGTTTTTTATTTCTTCGAAAATTAGTTTTGCTTGTTTGTANTTTTCTCCTATAATGTTAGCGGATAAACTAATTTCATCTCCCCAGATCACCCAATCTTTTTTCATAAAACGCAACAAAGAAACATATTCACTTTTTTTCTCATTTATTTCTTCGTTTGATACAATGTTTACAGATTTAACGTCGTCTTCAGTTAGTTGAGAGTTTACTCCAAACAACCTCAANCTTTCAACNTCNTTTCCATCTAATTCAATTCTAATAGGCTTTTTATATGAAAAAGANAAAACATCAATAATATTTCCTCTAACCGCATACTCACCTGGTTCTGTTACAAAATCAACTCGGTTAAAAGAGTTTTTATTGAGAGTTTTTAAAAATTCACCTGAGTCTAATTTTTCTTTTATTTTAATAGAGCTTCTTTTTTCTTTTTGTGTTTTTTCCTCNGGAAACTTCTCAAATAAACCCTCAGGNTAGGTTANAATGTATATTTTTTCTTTATTTTTTTCAATTAATGCCTGAATTACTTCAGTTCTCATAACAACATTTGCATTATTTATTAATTCATCATCATAAGGCGCAATAAATGAGTAGGGGAAAAAATAAACCTTTTCATTTTTTAAAAAATTACACAGATTACTATAATAAACAAGAGCTTTTTCTTTGTCAGCCAATATAAAACAATGAGAGTAAGAATCGTTCTGGGATACCGAAAGGGGGATAACAACATTTAGGTTTCCGCACAAACCCTTAATAGACAAGGTTTGGTTTTTATTAATAACAGACTGAAGCTCAATTGTTTTAATTTCTTTTTTATACTTGGAAAGAATTTCAGTAGTAGACATGTTATTTTAACTCTTCATTTAAAAATTAGTTTACAAAAAAGAATAATTTTGTCGTAACAATATTAGTTATGAAAATATTAATTACCGGATCATCGAAAGGAATTGGATTTCAAATTGCACAAGAATTATCGGAAAACGATAATGAGCTTGTTTTACACTGTAACTCTAACCATGAAAAACTACAAAACTTTAGTTTTAATAAAAAAACTCATATTGTAAGAGAGGATTTATCATCACCAAATGGAGCTTTAAACCTTTTTAACAAAACATGTGATTTAATTGGTTTTCCAGACTCTATTATTAATAACGCTGGTATTGCAGAATCATCCCCAATAGAAAAAAACACAGAGGAGTGGGCTAATGAGTTTGATAAAACTATTTCTGTAAATTTAAAATCTCCTGCTATAATTTGTAAAGAATTTATTTCAAAAAAAAGAAAAGAAAATATTAAAAACAGACTTAGAATTATAAATATTGCCTCAAGAGCCGCATTTAGGGGAGAGGTTGAGGATTTTATTTCTTATGCGTGCTCTAAAGGGGGGTTGATATCACTTACAAAAACTATTACACGCTCTTTTGGTAAAAAAGATAATGTATTAGCTTTTAGTATCGCTCCTGGTTTTGTAAATACAGAGATGGCTAAAAGTTTCATTGAAAAAAACGGAGAAGACCTAGTAAAAAAAGGAATTAGATTAGACAGGCTAACTGAACCAAAAGATATATCTCCACTAATAGCGTTAATTGTTTCTGGTAAAATGGACCATAGCACTGGCTCAACTATTGATGTTAATGCGGGGAGTTACCTAAGATAAATTACTTCGCAAAAACCTGGCTAGAATCTTTGAACGATTTGAACTCTAGTGCATTTCCACTTGGGTCTAAAAAAAACATTGTCGCTTGTTCACCAACCTCTCCCTTAAACCTAATGTAAGGATCTATAATGAAATCAATATCATTTTCTTTTAGTTTAGAAGAAAGTTGATGCCAAGTTTCCCACTCTAAAATTACGCCAAAATGTCTAACAGGAACATCTTTTCCGTCTACGGAGTTTTTCTTTGTATTTTTTAATTCCTCAGGTCTTAAGTGCGCAGAAAGTTGGTGTCCATAAAAATCAAAATCAACCCACTTTTTATCTTCTCTGCCTATTTCACAATTAAAGTGTTTTTTATAAAAACTTTTTGTTTCCTCAATATCATTTATAGGAAAAGCAAGATGGAATGGGTTTTTCAT
>NZVP01000023.1 GCA_002697405.1 Flammeovirgaceae bacterium | reverse complement strand
TTCATACATTTTTTCAGATGGGTGTAACTTGTCTTCTGCAAGTAGTGTAGAATCATTTTCTGCTTTTCGAGAAATTTCAGTTATATTAAAATACATAACATTATATTTTTCAGACATTAACCTATTAATATCATTATAAGAATTAATTTCATTATAAATTCTCTCTTGTCCTCTTTTTTTACCAAAAGGTGTAACACCATAATCAGGTATAGATAGTACAAATACATTTTTTTTATATTTTGAGTAGCTTAAAGCTCTAATTAATAGATTTTCAAATTCCATAATATATTTATCAATTTGATATCCTCTAAATTGATTATTTACACCTATTAGTAAAGAAACTACATCAAATTTTTCAATATTTGACTTACTTAAAGTATCAATTAGTTCGTTTGTTGTCCAACCAGTTTTTGCAATTACTTTTACTGAATCAATAAAAGATATTTCATTTACAATTTGTTTAGGATAACTAACATCAAAATTAATTCCCTCGCCTATCGTATAAGAATCTCCTAATGCTAAATACTTGAGATTAGATATGTTTATTTCTTTTTCCTGATTACAAGAAAAAATAGAAATTATTAAAAAAGGGATTATAAAAATGTTTTTCAAATCAACCTTCTTAAAACAACTACAATTACTCCAATAAGAAACATTATAATAGAAATCTTATTAACTGTATGCATAGCTTTCAAACTAAAATTTCCTTTAGAATTAGGGTCTTTTTTTCTAAAGAAATAAGTTAGGACTTCTGAGAAGTCAAAGTAGTAAGATATTTTTTTCTGTTTTTTACTCATATTTAAAATTTAAGGTTCAATCCAATTTCCATCTTCTTTTATAAGGTTTACGAGCTCATCAACTCCAAACTTAAAGTTGATACCTCTTTTTACTACGTTCTGCCCCCTATATAAGGTTATTTTATCTACCCCTGAACCAACATAACCGTAGTCAGCATCTGCCATTTCACCAGGTCCATTTACAATACAACCCATAATTCCAATTTTTAATCCTTTTAAATGATCAGTCCTTTCCCTAATCAAAGCAGTTGTTTCTTGTAGATCAAATAATGTTCTACCACATGATGGACAAGAAATAAAATCAGTAGAAGTAACTCTAACTCTTGCTGCTTGAAGAATTTTAAAAGATAAATTGTTGGTTTTCTTTATTTCTTTAATATCATCAGATTGGTTAGTAATAAAAATTCCATCACCAAACCCCTGGATAAATAAACCTCCAATATCTGTAGATGAGTGAATTATGAACTTGTCAGAATAACTCATGTCATAATTTTTTGATAGAATGACTGGGTTTTTTATTTGAGTAATTTTTAGAAAAAACGATCTCATTTCAGGCATAAAATGTTCATTACTAGTATTTAAAATCAATACAAAGTTTTCAGGTATATCAATATTAATAACTTTATCAAGATCCGTAGATTCAATCTTTAAAAAATTTATTTTTTCAGAAACTAAATTTAAATCGACATCATTGAACTCTTTTAAGGATAGTAATGGATAATGATTTTTATTATTTCTCTGTTTAACCCATGAGTTATAGTTCAATATAAATTGATAATTAACTTTTTCAATATTAAGAGAGTCGCCAATGTAAATGTAATCTGGTGATGTATCTAGTCTCTCCCATTTTTCAGATTTAGTATCATAGGTAATACCAAGATTCTCTAGAATATCATAATCTATTTTGTCTAAGTTCGAGAAATTAGAAATAACTACAGGAAAATTATCGCCTCCGATATCAAACAGTTCATTTGATTCTCTTTTTTCATATTTAAAAGGAGAAAAATTAATATTTTCTGGAGGTGTAATTTTTTGATGTTTCTCTCGATTATCATATCTATCTACTAAGACTTTTGCTACTGGAGATTCAAATTCGGGCTCTTCTGTTAATGAAACTCTAATAGTATCTCCAATTCCATCATCCAAAAGAGTTCCTATACCTATTGCTGATTTAATCCTACCATCTTCACCTTCTCCTGCTTCAGTTACTCCTAAATGCAAAGGATAATTTTTTAAATTTGAATTACTTAGTTTATCTATCAATAACCTGTAAGCATGAACCATAACTAATGGATTGCTAGCTTTCATTGAAAGAACTATATTATAATAGTTATGATTCTCACAAATTCTAAGATATTCTAATGCAGACTCAACCATTCCAAGTGGAGTATCACCAAATCTACTCATTATTCTATCAGACAATGAGCCATGATTAGTTCCGATTCTCATTGCTGTACCATTTCTTTTACAAATTTTAATTAATGGAGAAACTCTAGCGTAAATTCTTTCTATCTCTTCATTATATGATTTATCATCGTATTCTATTTGCTGAAATTTTTTCTTGTCTGCATAATTACCTGGATTGATTCTAACTTTCTCAACTATTTCTGCTGCTATTTCTGCTGCGTTTGGGGTAAAATGTATATCAGCAACTAGTGGCACATTATAACCTTTATTAATTAGTTCATTTTTAATATTTTTTAAATTTTTTGCATCATTAATGCTTGGGGCTGTTACTCTGACTAATTCACATCCTGCATTTATCATTCTGATAGATTGTTTAACGGTAGCTTTAGTGTCCATTGTATCAGTAGTAGTCATTGACTGAATTCTTATTGGATTATTACCACCAATTCCAATATTACCAATTGTTACAGGAATAGTTTTTCTTCTGTTGTAACTAAATAAATTGCTTTTGAAATAATCTTTCAATTCTAAACTTTAAATATCTCCAAGTTGAGGTCTGATAATGATCTCTTCAATTGTAGCTCCTTTAGAAGTATTATAAGCAGAATAAATTGAACTAGAAACATCATCTGGTTTGATAAAACGATCATCAGGTAATAATGTTCCATCCCAACTACCTGTTCTTACTGCACCAGGTAATACAGAGGTAACTTTTATATTAAAGTCTTTTAATTCTTCTCTCAAACATTGACTCATTCCATAAAATGCAAACTTAGATATACAATAAGAACCGCCATTAGCATATGCTACTTTACTTGCNATTGAACACATATTAAAAATATGNCCCTCTTTTTTATTAGTCATTAAATTAACTAAACCTTTAGTTACCCAGTAATTTGAATATAAATTAATATTTATCATTTGTTCCAAAGCAGAGTCTTCTTCTTCAATCAATTTTCCTGGAATAAATGTTCCTACATTATTTACCAATACATCAATTTTATTTGTGTTTTTTATAACAAAGTCTATAAAATTTAAGNTTCCCTCTTTTGTTGATAGATCCGATACTAAAGTACTTACCTTTATCTTAGGATTAATAGATTTAATCTCAGATTCTAATTTATTTAACTCATCCTGATTTCTTGAGCAGGTAAAAATATCAAAATTATTTTTAGCAAACTTTATTGCAATTGAACGTCCTATTCCTTTAGACCCTCCTGTTATTATTAATGTTTTATTCATAAGACTAAAATGATATAATTAATTTACAAATTTGTATGTATATTAATGAATAAATAGATTATTAATTGAAAAATTTTGGAAAATACATCTTGTTTTTAATCTCATTATTTGAAAGAAGAGAAAAACTAAAAACATATTTTAGCCTTATAATAAATGAATGTATCAAAATAGGTTATGATAGCCTTTTTATTGTATCAATCGTATCAATTTTTATGGGTGCGGTTACAACCATTCAGACTGCATTTAATTTAGTTGGGCCTTTGATACCTGATTATGTTATTTCTTTAGTTGTAAGAGACATGACACTCCTTGAGTTATCACCAACTATAATAGCTATTGTTTTTGCAGGTAAAGTAGGTTCAAACATTGCTGGTGAGCTTGGAACAATGAGAATTACAGAACAAATAGATGCACTAGAAGTAATGGGTGTGAATTCTAGCTCATACCTAGTACTTCCTAAAATTATTGCTGCCCTTCTTATGTTTCCAATATTAGTTGTTATTTCTGCTACGCTAGCAATTTTTGGTGGATATACAGCTGGAGTATTAACCGATGTTATTACAGGTCAAGAATATATTTATGGACTTCGTTATGAATTTAACCCATTTAATATCCCTTTTGCATTAATAAAATCTTATGTATTTGCTTTTATAGTAGCATCAGTTTCTTCATTTCAAGGATATTATACATCAGGAGGGGCTTTAGAAGTTGGAAAATCTAGTACAAACGCTGTTACAAATAGCTGTATTGCTATTTTAATTGCTGATTATATTTTAGCACAAATATTGTTATGATTGAAATTAAAAATATAACTAAATCCTTTAATGATAAGAAAGTTCTGCACGGAATCAATGGGAAATTTGAAAAAGGAAAAACCAATTTAATAATTGGAGCAAGTGGAACTGGTAAAAGTGTATTACTAAAGTGTCTAGTTGGTTTATTATCACCTGATAAGGGAAGTGTTTTATTTGATGGAAGAAATTTTACAGAATCTAATAAAACTACAACCACTCAAATAAGAAGAGAAATTGGTATGCTCTTCCAAGGCAGCGCTTTATTTGATTCTAAAAATGTTGAGGAAAATATAAAATTCCCTCTTGATATTTTGACTGAAATTTCTGAAAAAGAAAAAATTGATAAAGTAAATCATTGTTTAAATCTAGTAGGTCTTGATAAAATAAATAATAAGATGCCTTCAGAGTTGAGTGGTGGAATGAAAAAAAGAGTTGGTATAGCNAGNGCTATTGTAAATGATTCAAAATATTTATTTTGTGATGAACCAAATTCGGGTTTAGATCCGCTTACTGCGATTAAAATAGATGATTTAATCCTTGAATTAACTCAAAAACTCAATACTACGACAATTGTTGTAACCCATGACATGAATTCAGTTATTGAGATTGGTGAATATATCATGTTTTTACATAATGGAAAAAAACTATGGGAAGGTGATAATAAAAAAATATTGAAAACTAGGATTAAAGAACTAAATAGTTTTGTTTTTTCTAATAAGCTTATGAAAAAAATTAAATAAAATTAATCAACCAAAGACGCTACCCTTTCTTTAATCTTTTCTTTTTTTTCGATTTCTTTTATATTTTTTTTACTTCTATAATACCAAAAACCTGCTCCAATTAAGATTAAAACATATGTTGAAGTAAAAAGATAAATTATTCCAGAATTAATACTTGATGAAATTCCAGTTCCACCTGAATTTGCATCACTTTCAACAATACCTCTACACATAGAACAACCTTGAGAAAAAGATTCTATAGAAAATAGAAATAAAATAAAAATCAGTAATGTTATTTTATTAATCATTGGGTATAAAAAGGGCTTATCATTAAGTAAACTATAACACCAGATACGGAAACATAAAGCCAAATAGGAAAAGTATACTTAACAACTTTTTTATGCTTCTCTATTTGTTTTGTTAAAGAATAGTAAAAAGCAAAAAGTACAAAAGGGACTACTACTATAGAAAGAAGTATATGAGATATTAAAAAAGAAAAGTAAATAACTCTTTGATCGCCTTGATATGATGTACTTTCAACTGAGGAATGATAAATGATATAAGACACTAAAAATATAGAGCCTAAAATGAAGGATGCTGTATTTAAGTTTTGATGTGCTTTGATATTTTTTTTATATTTTATCATATAAAAAGATAGAATCAGAAAAAAAGAAGTTAATGAGTTAATAATAGCATTAAAGTGTGGAAGTTTATATGCCCAATCACCAAATAAATCAATTTTATTTGGCATAAAAAGAAGAATAGCCACTACAATTGGAATAAGAATGGAAACTACAGTAATTAATTTAACTAGATTATTTTTCATTTTCTAACTTCAAAATATCAATTTCAACNTCTAATCTTTCAATATCACCTCTGTCGGTTGAATTAAAATGTCCTCGAACATTATTTTCATTATCCATCAATAAAATGAATGAATTATTAAAAGTAATTTCATGAACACAAGCAGTTAAATTGTNTANTAATGATTTNTCTGCTTTAACATTCAACCAATTTAAATTACGTAGTTCATCAGATAAGGTTATAACTTCAATTTCATCACCAATATCTAATTTATTAATATAATTATCAATCAGTAAATTATCATTACCCAATCTTATGTCTATTATTTTGATTTTATATTTATTTTGAAATTCTTTAATTCTTAATTCATCAATTATATTAGTACANGATGACTTGTAAACTAAAAGTTCATATTCATTTTTACCAAAAAATTTCAAAAACAAAAAAACAATAACTGGAAAAAGGAGGGCAAATAATAGAATAAATCCTTTACGAAAAAGATACATTATCCGTAAATGGCAAGGTAAATAGCATCAGCTTGAATAAATAAAGCACCTAAAAGCCANACTACAAAGGCACAAGGTAGTAATATAGTCCACATTAATGATTTTTGTTCATGTCCTAAATGCATGAATTCCATAACAATATAACCAGCTTTAATAAAGGTCATTCCAATAAATAAAAATATTTTAAAATTTTTCCATGATTCAGGGAATTGTAATGCAACATAGAATTCTGCAGCGGTTACTACTGCTAATATTCCGGCAACCCACCAAATCTTAAAAATTTTTTTCTTATCAGCAGGTTGAGGTTTAATAGTTGAAATTTCTGGCTCTATCATAACATTAAACTAAGTAAAAAAATGTAAAAACAAAAACCCAAACTAGGTCTACAAAGTGCCAATAAAGACCTACTTTTTCAACCATTTCATAATGACCTCTTTTCTCAAGAATTCCAACTGTAGCCTGATAAAATATTAGAAAATTAAGTGCTACACCACTAAATACATGAAATCCATGAAATCCAGTTATAAAAAAGAAAAATGCAGCAAAATCTGGAGGACCATATTGATTAAGCTCAAGATTAGCTCCATAAATAATAGAACCGTCTAAAAGTCTTGAACCAGCATCAGTTCCATGAATAAAATGTGACCATTCCCATGCTTGACACCCTAAAAATGTTAAACCTCCTATAATAGTCCATATCATCCATTTTTCTACACCTTCTCTATCCATTCTATGTCCTGCTTCTACAGCTAAAACCATAGTTACACTACTTAGAATTAATATAAATGTCATTAATCCCACAAAAACTAAAGGTAGTTCTACTCCATGAAAAAACGGGAAAGCTTCAAAAACCTTCTCAGGTACAGGCCAATATGTTTGAGAAAAAGAAAAATCGGATAATGTTCCTTCATATCCAGGGTGTCTAAATCTTATTACTCCATAGGCAATTAAAAATGCAGAAAATGTAAATGCATCAGATATTAAGAAAAACCACATCATTAGCTTACCATAGCTTGCCTTATAAGGCTCAGCTCCTCCTGCCCATAAATCTTTATTAGATGTGTTTACTGATACTGAATTAGCCATTTTTATATATTATAAAAATACAAAGTAATAAATAAATAAACCCATAATCCAGCAAGAAAATGCCAATAAGTAGTTGACATTTCTACAAAAATCATGTTTTTGGAATGAACGTCTAATTCTACTGATTTTTTGTATACATACAAAATAAAAAATAGACCAGAAATAAGATGAAATGCATGAACGCCACTAAGAATGTAAATAAATGATCCATCCGGATGACCAACAAAATAAACACCACCTCCTACTAGTTGTACCCAACCTAGGTATTGTGTGACTAAAAAAATAATCCCAGTAACTAAACTCATAAATAAATAAAGTTTTAGATTTTTGAAATTATCTTTTTTTGATGCAAAATAAGAAAGTTGTTTAAATATACTGCTTAACAATACAACAGCTGTGGAGTAGTAAAACATAGATGGAAGATCAACATTAAAACCTCCTGGTTCACCTTTTTTAACAATATATGCACTAATTAATGAAACGAATATCATAGAAATTGATATCATAAAAATCCATACCATGAAAATTCGGGGATTCATTCTTAATATTTTTGAAGTTTGTGAGTTACTCATAAAATTAAATTTTATCTAAAATGAAACTAATTTGAACAATTGGCAAATAAATAAAAGATCCAAACATTATTTTTAATGCTGATGATCTTGAATAATCTTTAAATAATTTAAAAGTTTGTGCAAGAAATAAAATAGCACAAAAAACGGCTATTGCTCCAGAAATTATCCCTGTTATACCAAAAACCGTTGGTAATAAACCTAAAGGTATTAGAAAGAGTGTGTAGGTCATTATATTTAGAGCAGTGTTAAAATTCTTTTCACCTTTACTAGGTAATAATTTAAAACCTACTTTTTTGTAATCATCATGATATATCCATGCAATTGCCCAAAAATGAGGAAATTGCCATATAAATTGAATACTAAATATAATAATTGCTTCTATAGATATTACCCCAGAAAAAGCAACCCAACCAATTAATGGAGGCAATGCACCAGGAATAGCTCCAACAAATACTGCAATAGGCCCAACTTTTTTTAGCGGAGTGTAGACAAATGTATATAGTAATAAAGAGGCTAAACTCAATAAGCCAGATGTGAAATTAAAATACACTGTCATAGTTACTAAACCAATTACCATAAATATGATAGATATAATAGTAGAATTAGTTTTTGTTATCCTATTTGTTGGAAGAGGTCTGTTCTTAGTCCTATCCATTTTCTTATCTAATTCCTTTTCAAGAATTTGGTTATTGATAACTGAAGCAGCAGTAACTAAATAACCTGATAATCCTAAAACCAATAAGTCAATAAAAATAAAATTATCGGAAGCAAGAATAAATCCAACAATTGCAGAAAATGAAACTAGAAAAGAAAGCCTAAACTTTGTTAGTTCAAATATTACCTTTAATGCACTCATAATTTTTTCAATCGCAAATATAGTTTTAGAGGTAGTAAGTATCATAACGAATTTACTTTTTTAATGTTAGTGTTCTTTAAGTATATATAAAACTGTAAACCAACAATCATAAATGCAAGTAGCAAATGAACTGGTTGTAATATTCTTGGGATTTCAAAATACGCCATACCCGCTCCCACTAAAATTTCAGATATAATCAATACTAACATAATAACTGTTATTTTTTTAAATTCTTTATTATGTTTTGATTTTATAAATACCAGATAAGTAATAAATAACTGAAAAATCAATATAAATAATGAAAACGATCTATGAATAATAAAATTACTTCCTAAATTTTCAATAATTTGTGATCTGTTTTCAAAACCAAAAATCTTAAGAAAGGTATCAACACTTTCTCTTACTTCGGTACCCAAAATCATTTGAATTAAAAAAAGAAATAAGCTGAATAGTATTGCATAAGAAAGTAAAGATGTTTTTTCAACTTTAGAATGTTTAGAAGATAAATAATAACATAGAATAACATTACAAATAATAATTAAAGCTACAATCACATGAAATGTTATTAGTCCTGATAATAAATTAGTAGAAACTACTATAGATCCCACCCATGCCTGAAAAAAAACTAATACTATTGAAAGAAATGAAAGAATAAATAATTTTAAATTAAATGGTTTAATATTTATTGATGATATAAAAATAAATATTAAGGAAAAACCAACAATCGCACCTATAAGTCTATTTATGTACTCGGTCCAAGTCTTAAAAGGATTAAACTCTTCTGCATCTTGAATACTAGAATCATTTATAATTTTATCCGCTGTTTCATTTAAACCAATTGCATTTAATACCTTTGAAAGTCTTTTGTTTTTTTCTACTCTTCCCTCAACAAATTTTTCTTTATAATTTTCAGGTAATTGAGAAACACTAGTTGGTGGAATATACATTCCAAAACATTTTGGCCAATCAGGACAACCCATACCTGATCCTGTACACCTAACAATTCCACCTGCAAGGATAAGAAGATAAAGAAGTATTAAACTTATTTTTGTAAGGTTATTATAAATTGATCCTATGTAACTGAACATTATTTTTACCTGTGTTCATCTTCAGGCATATTTGACTCCTTAGTAGAAGAAAGTGGAATATGCTGAGGAATATAATCATCCTTAGCTCCAGGCTTACTATAATCGTAAGGCCATCTAGATACAGAAGGTATTTTACCTGGCCAATTACCATGTCCTGGTTCAATAGGAGTAGTCCATTCTATTGTATTAGACTTCCAAGGATTAGCAGATGCTTTTCTACCTCTATACATTGAATAGAAGAAATTAAATAAGAATATAAATTGTGCAGCAAAAGTTAAAATTGCAGCAAAACTCACGAAAGTATTCAAATCAATAAATGATTCAATTCTTCCTGTCTCAAAATTTGTAAAGGAATAATATCTTCTAGGGAATCCAGCTATTCCAATATAATGTAGTGGAAAGAAAACCAGGTAAGCACCAATGAAAGTAATCCAAAAATGGATATAACCTAAAGTACTGTTCATCATTCTTCCAAACATTTTAGGGAACCAATGATAGACACCAGCAAATAACCCAAAGAATGATGCACTACCCATAACAATATGAAAATGAGCAACAACAAAATAGGTGTCATGAAGATTGATATCAATTACAGAGTTACCTAAAAATAATCCAGTTAATCCCCCAGAAATAAAGAATGAAACTAGTCCAATTGAAAATAACATCGCTGGAGTAAAAATTATATTTCCTCTCCAAAGAGTTGCTATATAGTTAAATGCTTTAATAGCAGATGGAACTGCTATAATAAGTGTTAATATCGTAAAAACAGATCCAAGAAATGGATTCATTCCAGAGATAAACATGTGGTGAGCCCATACAACAAATGATAAAATACCAATTCCAAAAATAGAGTAAACCATTGCTCTATAACCAAAAATTGGTTTTCTAGAGCAAGTAGCAATAATTTCTGATGTAATACCTAAAGAAGGAAGAATAACAATGTATACTTCTGGGTGACCTAAGAACCAAAATAAATGTTGAAATAGAATAGCACTACCCCCTTGATTTGATAAAGCTTCACCTGCAATATAAATATCAGAAAGGTAAAAGCTTGTACCAAATGAACGGTCCATGATAAGAAGTAATGAAGCAGATAGTAAAACAGGAAATGATAATACACCAAGAATTGCCGTCACAAAAAATGCCCAAATTGTAAGAGGCATTCTAAAGAAAGTCATTCCTTCAGTTCTTAAATTAATTACTGTTGTTATATAATTTAATGCCCCTAAAAGTGCTGAAACAATAAATAGAGACATTGAAACCAGCCATAGAGTCATACCCATACCAGAGCCGGAAACTGCTTGAGGTAGAGCACTAAGAGGTGGGTAAATTGTCCATCCTCCACTTGCGGGACCTCCTTCTACAAATATTGATATAAACATAACAATACTTGAAAGAAAGAAAAACCAATAAGAAAGCATGTTTAAAAATCCACTGGCCATATCTCTTGCACCTATCTGGAGCGGTATTAGATAATTACTAAAAGTACCACTTAACCCAGCAGTTAAAACAAAAAAGACCATAATTGTTCCATGCATTGTTATTAAAGCTAGATAAACTTCTGGATCAATTTTACCTTGTGGAGTTAACCAATTTCCAATTATTGGACTTAATGCAGTAAGATCCATATCAGGAAATCCTAACTGAATTCTAAATAGGGATGACATAGCACCTCCAATTATTGCCCAAAAAATACCAGTTATAAGAAACTGTTTAGCAATCATCTTATGATCTT
>NZVP01000022.1 GCA_002697405.1 Flammeovirgaceae bacterium | reverse complement strand
CAGGAACGCTGTACTCGAGCAAAAGCTAATTAAGATCCCGCTTAGGGATTACGGGCTTGTGAGCAATGTCGCTGACAACGACCTAAGTGAATTTGGCAGTCTGGCATCGGACCAGAATGTCAGCGCCTCTAACTATAGCGTTGACAATTACACTAGCACATCATCAACCGGAATTGCGGTAGATGGGGTTATTATCTACCCGTCATCTAACAACACACTAGTCTATGCCACCTTCGCAGCGGAGATTACCTCTACAGGTATTCACGTTGGCAGGGGCATGGGCTTTCACTACCACGCCGATGGTAACGCATTTAACCCGAACGGAATTAATCTCTACAACGAGAGTGACTATGTTGACCGAAGTCACCCTCCGATCATTGGCTTTGTATTTGACGGGATTGCATTATTTGGGAAGCACGATGATAGTTACTCTGGGATGGATGGCGCTTCCGATGCGTTGGATGAGTTTGGTGGGCATACCCATGGGGACTATGGCTACCACCACCACGCATTCAGCGGCTCTGCAACCCAGTCACAAGGGCCAAATACATACACCTATACACAGAATTATTTGCAGCGCGGTGCGTTCAAGGGTCAGATCGGTGATATCCCTGGATTTTTAGAGGTCAGCACAAATCAGTTCATGAACAACAGCATCAAACGCTATGTTGGCGCATCTGGAACCTCCGTCCTAAACGTTGGGGGAAGCGTGGCTGATGAGGTGCCTAGCACGTTCACGGTCTATCCCAATTACCCAAACCCATTCAATCCCTCTACCGATCTCCGCTATGATCTGAGCGTGGGTTCGTTTGTTCGTGCGGCTGTTTATGACATCAGTGGTAGGCTCATTAAAAAACTTGTGTCTTCCCAGCAGACAGCAGGGCAGAAGACCATCACCTGGAGCGGTACCAATGACAAAGGCGGTGCTGTTTCTGGTGGCATTTATTTTTGTGTGATAGAGGCTGGCAATGCAAGGCAGGTGATCAAGATGATGCTGGTAAAGTAAATAAAACTCTATAGCTGTATGTTTTTTAATAGGGTCCGTGCTTGGGTAAATATTTGAAGTNTTTTTAGATCTGATTAATGATATTGATTCNCAAAATCACCAGTTGATTTGGTATGGCACTGCTACTAATTTATNCTTCCAAAAAATACTGTTTTAAGCAGGTTANGCTCNAAAAAAATAGTATCGAGATTCAGTTTCATTTAGTAANCAGTATGATTCTTTTTGACCATATTAAAACATTTATTCNNAAANAATATCTACATAATCCTAGTTTGNTAGGTATAAAAAAAGCGCCAATAGTTTTGTTTTCATTCTTTAAAAGGAGACAGTCGTTATGATAAATAACTGCATCAAAAATGTTGTATTTCTAACTGTTATATCTTCGGGCATAGTTGCTCAGGTTGGTGGTACACTTGCTTTTCAGGGGGTATTACGTGACCCCACGGGGACTACAGTTTCAGATGGGTATTTTGACCTGACTTTGAATATCTATAATTCCAACACCTCTACTACTATTCTATATACAGAGACACTAGCAAGCGTAGTGGTCTCTGGTGGTGTATTCAGCGTAGAGCTTGGGGCGGGAAACACTGACCAATGGAAGGCACTGCCTTTTGATGAGACATATTACGTGGGAATTCAGGTTGATGGTGGCACAGAGATGTCTCCCCGAAGTAAGCTAACAACCTCACCGTATGCGATGGCTGTTTATGGCGCTACGAATATTGTACCTAATGATGGCAATGTTGGTTTCGGGACGGTGACCCCTACGCATGGTCTGCATATTATTTCAAATAGCGGGACGGATATTCTAAAGTTACAAAACAGTTCGCAGGAAACGCAGATAGAGGTCAGTGAAGATGGTGATATGACTATAGCTAGTAATTTGATTTTAGGAGACAATGATCCAGATGCGGGCATAGTATTCCCTAGCGGTCAAAAACAGGTAAACCCTCAAGAGCTTTTTTCTTCCAGAAGTGCTGAATCACCAGATAACCTCGTATTGGCAGCAGATCAAGTTCTTGATGGGACAACCACCGGGGAGGATAATACTGGTGACATTCTAATGCAGACTAAGGGCGTTACCAATGCAGTGATCACGAACAATGGTAATTTTGGTATTGGCACAACGAGCCCTAGCTCTAAGTTGGACGTTGCTGGATCAGTACGGGCAAATGCTGCGAGTGCNGATGATCATGTTCCAAGATTTGATCAAATCTATCCTGTGGGGTCTGTCTATATCAATGCATCTAATTCTGCTAACCCTAGTACCTATTTAGGAGTTGGTACATGGACTCGTATTGGTGCGGGTAAGGTCATGGTGGGTCAAGACGATAGTGATACAGATTTTAATCAAACCAGCGATGAGGGCGGAAATAAAACAGCAACGCTCAATATTGCTAACCTTGCACAACACACTCACACGGTCGATCCAGCTAATACTAGTCTCAGCTTATCTGTCTCGCAGAACAATGAAGGTGGTCATAGCCATACATACACCGCTCCAGGATCTACNNCNGTTGATGCTGGANNTGATGCTNNGGATGANACANACAATAGCACTGGAGGTAGTAATACAAATTCAGGAACAAGTGGCGTGGGTAGTCACAACCACGGTGTAGGTGTCTCAGGTAGTGTTAACATACCTCAGTTTAATTCAGGACAAACCGGTTCTGGGAGTTCTTTTAGCATTCTCCAGCCCTATATCGTTGTCTATATGTGGGTGCGGACAGGGTAGTTAGCTTAAAAATTATTAGCTAGATATAGCGTGACAATGCCTAAAAAACTATTTTCAGTATTTATATCTTGTGTTCCATTTTTCATATTTGCTCAAGATATTTGTGAACCGATCTACACGGTTCCAAGATTAATTTTTGTCAATAGCGTTCCGGCGACCAACGCACTAGGACCTGATATGCAAAATCCTAACGCAACGGGTACCGTGCCCAGAACTGCGCAGATGGTTTCAGGTCAAGCAATTCAAGAGACGGTCGGCCCGAGTGGAGATGGGAATTATTTCTACGCGCAGAATAGTTCGCAAGGTTTTTACTCGTACTACCTCAAAGAGCCTGTACCACCTACAATGTTCTCATCCGATGGTGATTATGATAACAAGATCGTCGTTGATTGGATCATCAACGATGGTACAACGGGTCCTCCCGTTACTTCTACAACGACAAGATTAATGCGCAACGGTCTAATGCTAACCGAGCTTAATGCCAATGTTACGCAGTACCAGGACTTTAATGTTTTTGCTGGCGTTACCTATGAATATGAGGCGGTTGTAAGTAACGATAATGGTGATAGTCATGATGGTTCTGATTATGGTTTTCTTAATCCCAATGGTGTGGTGACCGGTCAAATAACCACCCCATCTGGTAATCCAATAGAAAACGCAACCGTACTATTAACGCCAAACCTTGGTCGCTCAGCAAAGTTTAACGGTGATGGTTATATTTATTGGTTTGACACAGACAGCTCGAAGCTTCAACAGTTCAAGGGCTTTGAAAACTCTTACACTATTGAGACTCAGTTTCGATGCGTTGCTCTTGACGCGGACTATATGACTCTATTTGCGGCTGTAGACTCTGAAACGGAGAATCATTATATCGACGTCATGATAAATGATGACGGAACAATATCCTGGACCCACACCTCGAGTACGACAGATGGCTACGGTGCTCCCAAAACGATCACCTCACCGAATTCCTATGCCGGGGCGGGAGAGGTATTTCATCATCTGGCATTGGTCTACGATGATTCTTCAAATGATATGAGTATGTTTGTTGATGGCTACATTGTTGCAACTGGAACTGCAAGTGGTGCTGTGCAGGATTCTGTAGAGATTGTAATGGGCAAGAAAGGTCCACGTGAAAATTCTAATTATTATCGTGGTTATCTAGATGATTTTCGCATTTGGAAGGCGGCAAGATATTGGGAGGACCTTCGTTCATATCGGAGTATTACACTATCAGGTTTCGAAGATTCTCTAGCTGCCTATTGGAAGTTCGATGAGGAGGCCGGGGATAAGATCTTTGACCTGGCCGTTGATAAATATACCACCAGCGAAATAATTGATGATGAGACCGTGAACTACCCAGAGGGCAAGCCCTATGACAACGATGGAGAGGTTTGCCTAGTTGAAAGAAGCGACCTAATTGGAAATGTTTTTGTTGGTGGGATAACGGATTCAGTTGGTAATTACTATATCAAGCAGGTCGCTTATGCCGGTGGTACGAGTTTTACTGCTACGCCATCTCAATCTACAGTTGTTGGTCGCTCCGTAGAATTTGATGGGACTGATGATTACGTAGAGTTCTCTGGAAAAAGATTAGGCCTATCAGACTCACTTGGGTTTACGCTTGAGGGGTGGTTCAAAACACCTGGCTCTTCGAGTAAAATGATAATTTTTTCTTCCGTGGAGCCATCGAGTGATGATCAGGAGCTCACCGTTTACATTGGCGCTGCTCAAGACAATATATCGGTTGATTTTTTTAATAGAACAATAAGCACCTCGGCCGAAGTAATTGATAATATGTGGCACCACTGGGCGGTAACCCTCGATGATGGTACTGGGGAGATGAACGTCTACATTGATGGTAGTCTAGCGCAGGGCAGTGGGTCAGCAGAGGACGTTAGTTCTTTATATGGTGGCTTAGCTCCTTTATCAGAATTTCGGTTTGCAAATGGTGTTAATTCTTCAGACTCCTCTTCTAAATTCTTTGGGTTTTTAGATGAGATGCGATTTTGGATGGGTAACAGGACGATCGATCAAATCACAGGGACTATGAATCAGGTGTTAGGCGGTGATGAAACAGGGTTGCAAAATTACTGGAACTTCAATGACGCGATCGGTGATCTCATCAATGATGCTGGCCCTGGTCTTGCCTCAGGTCTATTAAAGGGTATGACCGAGGGCAGTGAATCATGGTCAATTGACATCCCACTTGAGGAGGCATTTGTGCATTATTATTCGCCTGAGAGCAGGCTCGTTACGCTCAACCATTCCAATATCTCTGTAGACCTAGTTAATTTTATTGACAATTCTCTTATTCCAATTACGGGATATGTGAATTATGCGGATACTCCTTGTTTTCTTGAGGATGCGGAGATCACGGTAGATGGCCTTAGCCTGGTTCCACCAATTAAGACATCTGAAGATGGGAAATTTACCGTGGAGCTGGAACCTGGTACCGCTGGGTCGGTTTTAAGGAGTGTGTATGGATCTGATGAATTTGAACCGACATTTATAGAACTCCCAATGCTAACAAGACCCATATCGGGTCAGTATTTCAGTAGCAAAACCACATCGGATATCACTGGCATTGTTGCGGGTGGGGATTGTGAATTTTCTTTGGCTACCGATCTCGGACCTATAGAGGTGACCTTATCCGCGGTAAATGGTTGTTTTGAAGAAACGGTGACCGTTAACGAGACAGATAATACCTTCAGCTTTCCAGGGGTTCCGCCATTAATTTATAATATCTCCGTTTATCATCCGAACCCTGATATTGTTTTTGATGCCGATACCGTATCTGCGGTAGATGGGGATAATGCTAAGGAATTTATTTATTATGCTCCCTTAGAATTTGGTTTTGTAGGTAATGTTGTACAGCACGGTAATGTTAGTGGGGATATTCCCTCGGACGATGGAATAAATATCGGCCATTTACATCAGCTAATTGCCATTGATGATTCATTTTCAAATGCGGATGATATTGTGTCATATCCTTACCCTTACAAAATGCATTTCACTGTATTTGAGAGGTACGATGGTGGCAATTGTGAAGTAAAAGATTACACTTTTTATGCAGTGGATGATCTTACCACTCACAGTGGTAGCCAGGATATAACTGCAGCGGATTATCCATCTTCTGGAGGGATGTATTATACTTTTACAGCAAATAAGGTGAACATGTTAGCTGGAGGTGATAATCCTCATCAGCTCAGTATTCAGATCACTGTTGAGACAGATGATGGGCGTAGTGCTGGTGGAACAAAGTGGTTTTTAGTGGTTGATGGTTACGAGGACATTGAAAACTCTGGTTTTACCTTGGCTGAATCACTTAAACCAGATATGGTTATTCGAGTGCCACCAGGAGATGGAAGCTTTACCACAGTGGAATCAGGTTCAAAACAATGTATGGAAAATACTTTTCAGCATGTTAATAATTCAGGACTTGAAAATGAATTGACATATTTCCTCGGTTCTGAACAAACTATATGCGCAGGAGCAATAGTTGAAAGTTGTAGCGAAGTTGATATTGATAATGATCTTACTTTTAACACAAAGGTGAATGTAAATACTCTAAACTCCAGGACCGTAAATCGTTGTATTGAATTTACAGAGTCATATACCGCTTATGGTGATGGGGTNGTGACCGGTAAAAACGCAACGGTATTCATTGGCTCTGCTGAGTCTTGGGCATATAANTTAAGTAAAGGTTTGCACTTGAAAATGAGTGATGGTACTGTTGAAAATTACATTGATGATGATGGTATAGATACTGGATCGCCCATTTACATTGACACCGCATTGACTATCGGGACGAATTCGGTCACTTCAACCTATATGCATTCTTATTATTATATTGAAAATGTTCTTCTTCCAGACCTTGATGTTTTAATTGCCTTGGAAGAAAATAACTCCGATGAACAAGAAGATTTACAGAGAAGCCGTAGTTTTTTCCAGAGTCTACTCGATGAGGAGGATGAAACACAAGCCAAGGTATATTCTGAAGCTGATAGGTCTGAGCTTTTTAGAAATTTTGGTAGTTCTGAAGCTGGTGATTGTGATGATGCGTATTGCGAAGGTGCGAATGAGGCAATCTCTTTTGATGCTGGTGTTGATTATACATTTACAACGACTTCAGACAAAAATATCACAAAAACTGTTGAGGTCGACACAGAGGTATCTTTTGATGCTAGCATCGCTTGGGGTTCGACAATAACCGGTTATGGACTGGCTGTGAGGCAGCACCTTGCTACCAGTAATGCTTTTTTAGATGGATCAACAGGGGATACGACTTTTAGTTTTACGAATTCGTTTACACTTGGTGATAATGATCAAAGTGATGGATTTTCTTTCGAGGTTTATGAAGATGATAATTACGGTATGGCTGTCTTCCAAACAATAGGAGGACAATCTTCTTGTCCATGGGAAGAGGGGACTTTAAAAAGGCAGGCGGCTTCTATAACAAGTGGGGCTTCTACTTTATTGAACCAGCCGCCAGAGGAACCAGCGGTCTTTACTGTAATTTTAGGGAACTTAAGTGAAACAGATGATGATGAGAACTATATGCTAAATATTGAACCTGAAACAAACCCTAATGGCTTGTTGATAACCGCAGGAGGATACAACCTTGTAGATGGTTTCCAAATCACCGTACCAGCTGGAGAGCAGATTGAATATGATATATCCATTTCTAGAGGACCAGAGCTGTATGAGTATGATCCGGTAACTGTTAATTTTATGCCTCCTTGTGAATATGATATTGCGCTTGCAAAAGGTGCAGATGCTGTTGTGCAAAATATGGATAACATTCAACTAACAGTCTCTTACAAAGAACCTTGCAGTGAGAGTGATATTGCATATCCTGAAAATGGTTGGATTGTAGATGAATCTCACCCAGATGGCGATACACTTAAGGTAACAATCAATGGTTATGACCTCGAAAATGAGTACTTCGAAACCCTGAAATTGCAGTACCGAAAAAATGGTCTGGGTGATTGGTTTAATGCTGAAATTATTGATATTGATTCCCTGCAGTATGTCAAAGATACTTTTGGTGAAGAGTTTATTATCATTAATTGGAATATATCTCCGACCATTATCTCAGATGGTTCTTATGAGCTTCGCTCTGTGATCACATGTTCTGGTGATGCCTATGATGGTGTCTCTCAAATTAATTCCGGATTGATCGATCGCTCGGGCCCTGAGCAGCTGTTAACAACTCCAGTTGATGGAGTTTTGGGAGTGGACAATTTGATCAGTTTAACCATGAATGAAACGATTGACTGTGACGCTATCATCCTCGGGAGTGAAGATGCCCATATCAAATTAACAAACACAAATACGGGAGAGGATATTGATTTTACCTATACATGTGGGGATGATATTATAGTAATTACACCGGCTATTTTAGATAGATTTCTTGAAAACCAGACACTGCGCGCAGATGTTTCTGTTTTGTATGATGTTTATGGCAATGCAATGGATGAAGAAATTTCTTGGGAGTTCTACTTTAACAAAAACCCCGTTGGTTGGGCNAGCACCGATATTTCAAATATCATTATCTATGTCGATGAGGAGTACTCGACCACGAAAATCTTAGAAAATGTCGGAGGCTCTAGTAATAGCTATTACATTTTTAATGGGAGGGACATATCCATTGANGCAGCTATCTACCCTGATAATGTAATTGCTCTTCCTGCCTGGATTGATGTTTCTCCAACGGAGGGAACACTGACTGCAGATTCCCAGCAGGAGATTACAATTGGCCTCACTGAGGGGCTTGGTTTTGGAGAGTATGAGACAACGATCTACGCTGGCGTTAGCGGTGTTGGAGATGAAGAGCTTAATGTATACATACGTAAGCTTTGCTATGAGCCTGATTGGGTAATCAACCCCTCTGATTTTCAGTACTCCATGAATATGGTAGCGACCCTATACACGCAACCATCTTCTGCGGTGATTGACACCAGTGCTGATATCTATGACATGGTAGGGGTCTTTGTGGGAGATGAACTTCGAGGAGTCGCAAACGTTAGCCATCTATCTGAGCTAGAGAGTCTCTCGAATTTTCACCCGTATGAGGTTTTTCTAACTATCTACAGCAACGAACTGACTGCGGAGAATCTCGATTTTAAGGTCTGGGACGCGTCCAACTGTGCGCTGATGGGCACCATCGTTGAGTCTTACTCATTTGATGTTAACCAGGTACTTGGGAGTCTGACAAACCCAGTCCCGATCACAGCCACAAGCCAGATCGTGACAGAGTTAGCCTATGCCCCAGGCTGGTCTTGGACCTCGTTCAATACAACAGACGATGACATGTCGGTCAACACGGTTCTATCTACCTTGATAAATCCTAATGAGGGCGATATAATAAAATCCCAGGTTGGTTTTGCCACGTATGCCCAAGCTTTGCCTGGGTGGGTAGGGTCGCCAGATCCGTTTATAATAGATCACCAGCAGACATATATGATCAGAATGGCCAATCAAGATACGCTCACTCGCATTGGATTTGCTATTGATGTTGAACTGGATACGATCGACATATCCACAGGCTGGAATTGGGTTGGGTACACCCCACAGGATGCCTACCCAGTGAATGAGGCATTGGAATCTCTTGGCGATGTATTGACCGGTGACCTGATCAAAAGCCAAAATAGTTTTGCGCAGTTTCTTGAAAATTACGGCTGGTTTGGTAGCCTGCTCTACATGAGCCCTGGTGAGGGATATTTGCTAAAATCATCAAATGAAGGGGAGCTTCTTTATCCTTTTACCATAGCAGGGGCATCCTCCGTAGTTGCCCAGGATGATGAAGATATAATTCCATCAAGTGCTCCTATGATAAGTCAGGCGGTCCCGGAGTGGGATGTCAACCCAAGTGATTTTTCAGGTTCAATGTCTGTCGTTACCAGTCTCGTTGTGTTCGACAGTGTATCCGTGAACACGGGTGATATAGTGGGCGCTTTTGTGGGCGGTGTCTGCCGCGGCATTGCAAGTCCGCAGTATATCGAACCTTTAGATAAGCATCTGGTGTTTCTAACTGTATATGGTAACGAGACTGAATCTAGTGATATTGTCTTTCAGGTTTACCACGAACAGACGGATGAGATCCTATACGTAGCAAACCAGATGGAATACAGCACCAATGACATTGTCGGAACGCTCCTTGAGCCATATGTCATAGATGCGCGCACGCTTGCTGTTGGCGACCCTGGTTTTATTCCGGAGGTATTCAGCCTCGCTCAGAACTACCCAAACCCGTTTAACCCGGTCACAAAGATCGGCTATGGTCTTCCCAAGAGTGCCAATGTGCGGGTCGATGTCTACAATCTGATGGGAGAGAATGTAGCGACCCTGGTTAACAAGAAGCAGAATCCTGGTTATTATTTTATAACATGGGACAGTAAGAATAATATGGGCATACCGGTGTCTGCGGGGGTTTATATCTACCAGATACGAGCGGGTGATTATGTGAAAAGTAGAAAATTAATATTACTAAAATAGGAAAAAATTTGTGAATCATTTTCAAAATACTCTGCAGAGATCCATTCTCCATTTTCGAGTAAAATTATTCTTTGTTATTCTGATATCTAATTTTTCGGGTTTATACGCTGACGCTCCAGACTGGTCTGTAAATGCAGCAGACTACTCTTCCAATCTGTCTCTTGTGAGTGAGTTCTATTTGAATGAGGAGGTCTTTGACAGTGACAATATTGTGGGCGCTTTTGTTGGTGAGGAGTGCCGTGGAGTTTCCACGGTAGCTGCATACGGTGATGGCTACGTTTACCTGATTACTATCTACTCAAACACGGTAGGAGAAACGGTAAACTTCAAGGCCTGGATCGCTGATGAAGACGCGGTTGTTGATGTTGAGGAGAGCATCACATATGCACCCGGCGTGATAGGAACGTTAAGCTCCCCAGAGCAGTTCACTGCCTTTCAGAATTTTGATTTTTCTCCTTCATTGAGCGGTATTCCGGATCAGATAGTACACATGGGTGATGATTTTACAACGATCACTCTTGGAGACTATCTAACAGTTGAGGACTCGGAT
>NZVP01000021.1 GCA_002697405.1 Flammeovirgaceae bacterium | reverse complement strand
ATGGTGACCGAGTTGCAAAAGACGATAAAGCAATGGTTGGTGGAATTGGAGAAATAGATGGTAAATCTGTAATGTTAATTGGACAACAAAAAGGAAGAACAACAAAAGAGAGACAATTTAGAAATTTTGGAATGTCAAATCCTGACGGATACAGAAAAGCATTAAGGTTAATGAAAATGGCTGAAAAATTTAAAATGCCTATTGTAACATTAATTGATACTCCAGGTGCTTACCCTGGTCTTGAAGCAGAGGAAAGAGGGCAGGCAGAAGCTATAGCTAGAAATATTCAGGAGATGTCAACTTTAAATGTTCCTGTTATATGTATAGTGATTGGAGAAGGTGCTTCTGGTGGAGCATTAGGTATAGGTGTTGGTGATAAGGTGTATATGATGGAATACACATGGTATTCAGTAATTTCACCTGAATCATGCTCATCTATTTTATGGAGAAGTTGGGATTACAAAGAGCAGGCTGCAGAAGCATTAAAATTAACATCTAAGGATTTAAAGAAGATGGGAATTATTGATGGTATTATTAAGGAACCTTTAGGAGGAGCTCACAATGATGTAGACCTTGCTGCCAAAAGAATTAAGAAAGTTATTTTAAATGATATTGATGAACTTGGTAAGTTAAATCCAGAAAAGAGAATTAATAAAAGGATTGATAAATTCTCCAATATGGGCGTTATCAATGATTAGGTCTTTAAATAAATTTATTTTCTTAAATCTTTTAGGTTGGAGAATCACTGGAAATGTTCCTNATGATAANAAAATNGTNGCAATTGTNGCTCCTCATACNTCTTGGCATGATTTTTTTGTAGGTGTATTTACTAGATCAATATTAAAAATGGAGAATAGAATTAAGTTTCTTGGAAAATATGAATTATTTAAAAATCCATTAATTGGTTGGNTATTAAGGAAACTTGGCGGTTATCCTGTCGTAAGAAATAAGCAGGTTAATTCTGTTGATAGCGTTGTTAAAATTTTTAATGACAATGAAAATTTTTTTTTAACGTTAGCACCAGAGGGAACAAGAGCAAAAGTTAATAGTTTAAAAACGGGATTTTATTATATTGCCCTGAAAGCAAAAGTTCCTATTTTAATGGTAGGGTTTTGTTTTAAAAAAAGGATTGTGCATTTTGGCGATAAGTTTTATCCATCTGGTAATATTGATGAAGACATGGTAAGAATAATTAATTTTTTTAGTAATTATCAGGGAAAAATTCCAAGTAAAGGATTAAGTCATTTATTATGAATTTTATAATATATTTTTTTTCATTATTTATATCTATAAATCTTTACTTAGAAAGAAATAATATATATGAATCTAATAATGGTTATTCTATAGAGGTTGATTCTCTGCTTTATCCGAATGCAAAGCATAGAGAGCAGTCTAAATTAATTTATCAATTGCTTTCAAAGTATCATTATAAGAAAATAAATCTTGATGATTCCCTCTCAGAAAAAATTCTTAAAAAATATATTAATTCACTTGATCCAAATAAAGAATACTTTTTTAATTCTGATATAAATTATTTCAATCAATATAAGTATCAAATGGATGATTATGTNATGTCTGGCTACTTAGAACCTGCATATGAAATATTTACAGTTTACAATGAAAGAGTAAAAAATAGAATAGGTTATGTGTATTCTTTACTAGAAAATGAGCCGAATTTTTCATTAGATGAAGATCTGATTTTTGATAGAAAGAATTCATCTTGGTTCATTGATGTAAATGAAATGGATGATTACTGGAGGAAGAAAATAAAAAATTCCATTTTAAACCTTAAAATTTTAGGTAAAGATTGGAAATCCAATAAAGAAACTCTAGATAAAAGGTATAAAAGATTTGAGAAAACCATTTCCCAATTTAATTCTGAAGATGTATTTGAAATGTTTATAAATAGCTATGCGGAGTTATTCGATCCACATACAAATTATTTNTCTCCAGTTAATGCAGATAGATTTGAAATTAATATGAGTAAAACATTTGAAGGGATTGGTGCTAGATTACAACAAGATGTAGAGTATACTACAATTTTTCAAATTATGCCAGGTGGTCCAGCTTATAGGAATAAGGAATTAGAAAAAGGAGATAGGATAATTGGAGTAGGTCAAGGCGAAGAGGGAGTTTTTGAAGATATAATAGGGTGGAGACTTGATGATGTTGTTTCAAAAATAAAAGGACCAAAAGGTTCAGTAGTCCAGTTATTAGTACTGAAAAAAGAATCTAATATTGATGATTATCCAGATACTGTTAGATTAGTCAGAGATAGAGTTGATGTGGTTGATGAGGATGCTACTTTTGATATTATTCCTTATAGAGCTAATAATAAAAATTATAATGTAGGTATCATTAAAATTCCCAGCTTTTACATAAATTTTGAGGAAGCTCAAAGAGGTAAAAAAGACTATAAAAGTGTAACAAGAGATGTAAAAAGGTGTATTGACTCTCTTAATGCTTTATCGGTAGATGGTATTATTATCGATTTAAGAAATAATGGTGGAGGTTCTCTACAAGAAGCAATTGATCTTACAGGCCTTTTTATTGAAACTGGCCCAGTAGTTCAAATAAAATCTTCTTCAGGTAGAATTGAAGTAGAAAAAGATTTTGATAGGTCAATCCATTATAATGGTCCATTGCTNGTACTAAATAATTCTTTTACCGCATCNTCATCAGAAATTTTTTCAGGAGCATTAAAGGATTATAACAGAGGTTTAGTTGTAGGGGAGTCAACTTTTGGTAAAGGAACTGTTCAAAACCTTATAGATTTAGATAGATTTTTTCCTAATTCTAATCTGCAATTTGGACAATTGAAAATCACGTTAGCAAAATATTATAGGGTAAGTGGAGGAAGTACTCAAAAAATTGGAGTTGAGCCTCATATAGAGTTCCCTAATATTTATGATAGAAGTATTTATACTGAAAACTCTAGGAATAATGCATTAGAATGGGACAAAATAAGAGATATAACTTTTGACAAAATAAATTATATAAATGAGCCATTAGTAAATCACTTAAATGCTACATTTCAAAATGATATTAAAAGTGATTCATCTTTCATAAATTATCTTTCATATGTTGAAGACACTAAAGAAAATAGAAAGAAAAAGAAAATTTCTCTTAATTATTCAAAAAGAATTACTGAGAAAAAAGCTAATGATGATAAATCAAATTCATTAAATACTACTGTCAAAATCACTGAAATATTTCCTATTAAAGAAGAGGCACTATTAAAAAAAGTTCAAAACGATCTTTATCTAAGAGAAAGTGTTAGGTTATTTGTTGAAATGTTAAGCTTTAAAGAAAGCTAAAAATACCATTTATACACAAATTCTGTTTATAAACATTATTTTTTATGTGTAAAATTGATGTATAAACCTGTTGATAAGTTGTTAATAAGTTTATTAATTTTTTATTGATTTCAAAGTTAGGATTGTCTTACTTAGTATCATCAAGCGAGAGATATTAAAGTTTGAATTTATTCAGGCTTGACGCTGAAAAGGTTGAAAGGAATTACGGTTCCAAGATACAAAGAAGCAGCAAGCTCTCAAAGCGGAAACTTAATTTATTAAGTGAAAACTTTAAGGACTTTATAACTGTAGCTTGACGTTTGGAAAGCACTACGGTGATTTTTAAATGAAAAGGGCGAAAAATTCGATAAGAATTTACGCCCTTTTATTGTTTATAGACATTCCTATTTCAACATTATATTAGTCTTATAAATATGTTGATAAGTTGTTGAAAACTTATTTTAACAACTCTTGTTTTAAAATCATTTTCTTTATTACTTAGCATTACTGAACGAGAGATATTAAAGTTGAAACATAGTTTCGGCAGGTCTCCAAAAGAATTGAGAAACTACGGTTTCGAGATACGAAAGGAAACAAGCTCTCGAAGTGGAAACTTAACTTGTTAAGCAGAAACTTTAAGGACTTTATAACTGTAGTTCAGCGTTTGGAAAGCACCACGGTGATTTCAAAATGAAAAGGGCGAAAATTCGATAAGAATCTACGCCCTTTTATTGTTTATAGACCTTTCTATTTAATCTATAATTATTCCTTGAATACCGTTTGCTTTTAACCTATCAGTAAATTCTTTTAAGTCTTTATTTATAATATTGTCAAAAGGCTCAATATATCTATCGTAATCATTTTTAAGTTCATCAAGTCTATTCATCATTCCATCATTTGGCCCTTGATTATCAGTAGTTATTCTATCATATAAGTGTGTTATGTGGTTTGTCCATTTTCTTGGATAATTAATCTCATCTTGAGATGTTTCAATTTTATTCTGATATAAATTTTCTTCAATATTCTTAAGTTTTAATATAATCTCATTTCCATTATCCTTTATTATTTCATGGAAATCTTTTTCTTTAGTTAGATTAATATAAGTTTTAATTTGACTTGTGATATTTCTAATATCTTTAAGCTTATTCTGAGATTCCTCAATCATATCAATTATAATATTAGCTGTCTCGAATTGTTTAATTAATTCTGATTCAGGAATATCCCACCTTGGGTCAATAGCAACATTAAATGGTTGAGAATATGATTTTCCATTTATTTCCATTTCAACTATATAATTTCCAGGTAAAGCGTCAGGACCTCTACCTCTTCTGGCACTGTAATACATAGAAACAAAGTCTCTTTGTATTTTAGGAGCTTTATGTTCTAAATCCCAATAAATTGTATGTACTCCAGAATAAATAAAAGCTGAATCGGAATCTACATCATATAGATACTCAGTATTCTCCTTAAAGTTNATTATTTCATTACCATTTGAATCTTTTATAAAGAGATTAACGCTATTTAATGATAAATTCCTAGGAATATAGAATGAAATATCATTTTCAAAACTCACTCCTCCTGATCTCCACCCTCCACCTAAAGTAGTTCTTAGTGCTTTTTCAGGTTTAAATAAATAAGGNGCNTCATTATTTTCTAGGACTTTATCAATTCCCTGGAGTACATTTATCTTNTCTAGTATCCAAAAACCTCTTCCTTGAGTTGATATAGCTAAATCATTTTGCGTTACTTCCATGTCTGTTATAGGTACATTAGGAAGATTTAACTGTAAAGAATTCCANTCACCACCATCATNAAATGAGACAAATGCTCCAAATTCTGTTCCAGCATAAAGTAGTCCTTTTTTAGATGGATCTTCAGCAATAGCTCTCACAAAATGATCTTTAGGTATTCCGTTATCTTTTGAAATTAATTTCCATGATTTACCATAATCGTTAGTTAATATAATATATGGTTTAGGATCTCCATTTCTATAATTATAAACGGCAACAATTGCTCTTCCAGCTTGATGAGAAGATAGCTCAATTTTGTTAATAGTTCCCTGATAAGGAATAATTTTAGAAGGTGTTATATCTTGCCATGTTAAGCCACCATCTCTAGTGATATGTATTAAACCGTCATCAGAACCAACCCAAATTTCTCCTTCATTGTGGGGGGATTCTTCTAATGCAAAAATTGAAGAGTAGACTTCTACCCCTGTTGCATCATTCTGTATAGGGCCTCCTGGAATATCTGCTTTTTCTGGGTCTTTCTCTAGAAGTTTTCTTGTTAAATCAGGGCTAATTATCTTCCAGTTTTTAGCTTTATCAGANGTTAGGTGTACTACATTAGATCCAACATAAACATTGTCAGGATTATATTTAGATATAAATACAGGATAATTCCATTGAAACCTGTAAAGTAATTCATCCTGCCTTGTACCTTCTGTTAAGTGTACATAAGGTGTTCTTTGGTACTCTTCTCCTGTCTCTAGATTCTTATATGTAAATTCACCGCTATAACCAGTTGANTAGATTATATTGGGATTTGTTGGGTGAACAGCTATATCAGAACATTCNGTGCCTCCTGCATTAAACCAATTTTCAAATGGAGTTAGCGANGGAATACCCCTGCTAGGAACAGATATAGTTGAGTTATCNTGCTGTCCAGCATAGAGTCTAAATGGGAACTGATTATCTACTGTTAATCTATAAAATTCAGATGTAGGCTGATTATATTGTGTAGACCATGTTTCTCCACCATTAAGTGAAACATTACTACCACCGTCATTGCAATTAATCATTATATCAGTATTATTTGGATTAATCCAGACGCCATGATTATCTCCATGGGGAGTATAAATTCTTTCATCAAATGTTTTTCCACCATCTATTGATCTATAGAATCCAGTATTTGAAGCGTATATAATATTTTCATTTTTTGGNTCAGCATTNATGTGCGAATAATACCATCCTCTTTGTCTTAACTTATGATCTCTGTTTATCCTTTTCCATGATTTTCCACCGTCATCAGACCTGTAAAGTCCACCTTCTTCTTCCTTTTGAGCTTGAATCATCGCCCATATGCGTTTTGAGTTGACAGGTGAATATTCTACCTGTATTTTTCCTGTTAGTCCTTTAGGAAGTCCCTCTGAAAGTTTTTTCCAGGANTCTCCTCCATCTTTTGACATAAATACACCGCCTTCATCACTNCCATCTACAAGTGTCCANGGTTTTCTNTGAACAGTCCAGAANCCTGCAATTAACTCATTGTNGTTATCAGGATTTATTTCTACATCTCTTGCTCCTGTTTTATCACTTATATAATGAATTTTTTTCCATGATTTTCCGCCATTAATTGTCTTAAATATTCCTCTTTCTGGATTGTGTCCAAAAATATTTCCTAAGGCNGCTACATATACTATATCTGCATTTTTAGGGTGTATAGCTACTTTTCCGATAAGACCAGCATTAGGCAATCCTATATGTTCCCACGTCTCNCCCATATCTGTTGATTTGTACATTCCNTTGCCTGTTGAAATGTTACCTCTAGGGTCTGCTGACCCTGTTCCTACATATACTATATTTTCATCTGATGGGGCTACTGCTATAGCTCCAATAGATCCTACTGTAATTTGACCATCGGATATGTTTTTCCAAGAATTTCCGGCATCTGTAGTTTTCCAGACTCCTCCTCCTGTGGTTCCCATAAAAAAAGTATAGGGTTTTGANATTACACCAGAAACTGTTGTTGATCTTCCTCCTCTATAAGGACCAACAAAATTCCATTCAAGAGATTTGTAAAGATCTTCTGTGGAATTCTCTTGAGANTAGGAGGGGGTGTTTANAAAAGTTAATAAAAATATTAGTTGATACAATAAGATTCTAATTTTCATAATNATTTTTTTTCTTAAGTTACTTAAGATCTTTCAATTCTCAATTTTTTCTTAAATTTTTCCTCTTTTNCTCAATTTAGATCAATCTAAATTTATATATATAANANACTGTAANTCAATAAGTTATATATCATTANATATTTTTTAACTTTATTATAAAATAAAGATTTGAATTTATCAATTTTATGAGTAAAAAATTGTTGANATATGAAATTTTTAAAAAATAAATACTCAGGGAGTTTTCTTAAATTGAATAAATAATCTTTATATTCAAATTCAAAAAAAATNAAATGGTTAGAGAAAATTGGGGAAGTAGATTCGGTTTCATTATGGCTACTGCTGGATTTGCAATTGGAATGGGTAATATATGGAGATTTCCATACATTGTTGGAGAGAGTGGAGGNGGTGCATTTATATTGGTTTATCTTATTTTAACAGCTATAATTGGNGTTCCNNTATTAACTGCAGAAGTCAGTTTAGGCCGAAAAGCNCAGCTTACTCCTTTAGCTGGAATGAAGAAATTGACGTCTCCTAGCTCATTTTGGAATATTATTGGNTGGGTAGAGCTACTTACAACAATAATAATTTTAGGATTTTATCTTATGATTATGTCGTGGGTGACAGTATATCTTAAGGAATATATTACTGGAGANGCATTTAACTATACTTCTGATACTATTCAGTCTCATTTTAANGATCTTCAAAGAGATCCTACAACNTTAATAACGTATTGTGCAATAATATCAGGAATTATGGCTTTTGTTGCTGCTAGAGGCCTCCAGGGAGGTGTAGAGCTAGTTTCAAAGGTCTTCATGCCTGTTCTCCTAGTGATGTTTATTTTATTAGCATTTGGATCAAATACTTTTGAAGGTTCCTTTGANGGATTGATGTGGTATCTTACCCCAGATTTCTCTAAAATAACATTTGGGGTGATATTGGCTGCTCTAGGACAGATNTTTTTCTCTGTAGGTATAGCACTNACTGCTGGATTTGTATTTGGTAGTTATTTAGATAAGAAAAAGAGTGATATACCTGGAAGNGTGGGTATTGTTGTGTTTTTCGATACTGCAATTGCAATTATAGCTGGTCTAGTGATATTTCCTGCATTATTTGCTTTTGGNATAGAGCCNAATTCAGGACCAGGGTTATTATTTGTTACTATGGCTTCTTTATTTAAAGANATACCATTTGGTATGTTTCTTGGAGGNCTATTCTTCTTTCTTGTATTTATAGCTGCATTCACCTCNATAATTGGTCTTTTAGAGGCCGTTATATCTACNGCAATTGATTCTTTCAAAATATCTAGAATTAAGTCTGTAATAATATGTGTGGCGATGACATTTATACTTTGTGTTCCCAATATATTAGGATTTAGTACATGGAGTGATTTTCAGATATTTGGCATGAGTATTTTTGGATTTTTTGACTTCTTATCAGCAAAAATTCTTCTTCCACTAGGTGGGCTTTTAATCTCAGTTTATGTTGCTCATATATGGGGCTTNAACAAATTTATGGAAGAAACAAATGAGGGTTCTGAAAATATAAAAGTTACTCCAATATGGGGACCNGTAATGAAATTTATTATACCAATTATAATCCTTGTAATCCTTGTCTATGGGCTTGCAGGACAGAATTTAGCATAAAATTTATAAGATATGGATAAGATAGATTCTTTAAATCAGACAGCTGATTTTCATAGGTTGTTTAATCACCCAATACTTGAAACACCAACAATTCCTGATAAGAAAAGATGTGAACTCAGAGTAGAGCTTATATCAGAGGAACTAAAGGAACTTAAAGAGGCAATTGCTAATGATGATTTAGTAGAAGTAGCTGATGCTCTTTGTGACATACAGTATGTTCTCTCTGGTGCTGTACATGAGTTTGGTATGAGTGATAAATTTGTAAGGTTATTTAATGAGGTTCAAAGGTCTAACATGAGTAAGGCTTGTGAGACGAAAGAGGAAGCAGAGGCCACCATTAAGTACTACAAAGAAGAAAAAGGAACAGAAAGCTTTTATGAAGAGAAAGAGGGTAAATTTCTTATATATAGGGAAGGAGATAGAAAAACTCTAAAATCTATCAATTACTCTCCTGCAGAACTCAAAAAAATTCTAGAAGATTAGATTAATGTATTTAAATTATTTAGATCAGAGAAAGACTCCCTAAGTCTCTCAATCATTGCTTTTTCACCTTCTAAAAGCCATTTTCTTGGATCATAATACTTCTTATTAGGAACATCCTCTCCATCGGGATTACCTATTTGTGTATTTAAGTATTCTTGATTTTTTTTGTGGTAGTCGTTAACTCCTTTACAGAATGCCCACTGCATGTCGGTATCAATATTCATCTTTACTGCACCATATCCAATAGCCTCTCTAATTTCATTTCTTGATGACCCAGAACCTCCGTGGAAAACAAAATTAATTGGGTTAGATTCAGTATTATGCATTAGTGATACATACTCCTGAGATTTCTGTAATATCGTTGGTTTTAATTTAACGTTTCCTGGTCTATAAACACCATGAACATTACCAAAAGCCGCAGCAATCATGAAATTAGGGCTTATTTTTGATAATCTCTCATAGGCATAATTAACTTCTTCGGGCTTNGTGTAAAGCTTAGACTCGTCAACNTCTGTATTGTCAACACCGTCTTCTTCACCGCCAGTTACTCCTAATTCAATCTCTATTGTCATTCCTAAATCATTCATTCTCTCAAAGTATGTACAGCAGATATCTAAATTTTCTTCAATTGGTTCTTCAGATAAGTCTAGCATATGAGAGCTGAATAGAGGGATTCCTTCCTTCTTAAAAAACTCTTCTCCTTCTTCCAAAAGCCCATCAATCCAAGGTAATAGCTTTTTAGCACAGTGGTCAGTATGAAGAATTACAGGTACATCATACTCTTTTGCCATTAGATGNACGTGGTATGCTCCAGAGATAGAACCTGCTATTGCTGCTTTCTGGAATTCATTATCAAGGTGTTTTCCTGCATAAAATGTTCCTCCACCATTAGAAAATTGAATAATTACTGGAGAATTTACCTCTTTTGCTGTCTGAAGAACTGCATTAACTGAGCTGGTATTTACAACATTTACTGCCGGAAGAGCAAAATCATTTTCGTTTGCGTAGTTAAGAAGTTCTGTGACTTCCTCTCCGTGTAGAACACCTGATCTAAATTTCATAATAGTATTGGTTTTATTTTTCTCGCAAGCTAATTACTAGACCTATGAATACCAAAGAATTTACTAATAATTGTACACGTAGAGCTCCTTTGACCTATTTAGGGCATCAAAACGAAGTTCCAATTTAATCCTTTCTTCTTCCGCTCTGTATGGGACATTAGGGCAGTTGGGATGGTACTTTATATAGTAGAAATAAATTGTTTGTCCTCTCTCGTAAAGTGTCAGGTTATCCGGCTTGCCGAGAATATCAATAATCTGATTTTGTCTATACCTAAAAAACTCTTCTTTATTTTCTACTAAAAGCCTTACCATTTTCATTCTTTCACCACTACATCCNAACTTGTCAAGTTCCCATTTTTCATAGTCTAAATTATCAATTTTTGGAGCTGCTGTTTTACACGATGTAAGAATGNAGAGAGATAGGGCTATTTTTTTTAAAAATCGTTTCATTCAATACAAATTTAATACATTTCCTAATGTTTTTTTAAAAATATTGGAAAACATATTTCATTAAAAAAAAAGTAAAAATTTTAAATAAAAATGTGTTATCTTGTANCACTCTTTTAGAAGAGTGTATTGTATAAACCACTTAAACGCTTAGTTTGAAATTATTTTTGAAATTATTTCCTGCTATTTCTATGCTTAGCTACCGTNTAGCTATCTGGTTTATGCTCATATTTTTCTTTGTTTCATCTCACATATTTGCGACTGATTACAACATTACAGTAACAGCTACCGGGAATTCAAACTATATCTTTAATAGTAGTGGTTTAAACTTTACAGATTCAAATGATCCCGATATAAGCGTTGAAGTAGGTGATAAGCTAACATTTGATGTTTCTGCTGCTTCAGCAGCTCATCCGTTTGCCATAGTAAGTGCACTGGGTTCCAGTAACCAGTACTTAGCTGAAAATAAGGTCAGTGGTGTTACTGGTAACGCAGAACCTGCAATTGCGCAAGTGGTTTGGGATCTGACAGGTGTTGCTCCTGGTGAGTACTGGTACATTTGTACTCTCCACAGTGGAATGAGAGGAAAAATTACTGTTAATGCAGTTACTGGAACGGACTCTGATGGTGACGGGGTAAATGATGATACTGACGTTGATGACGACAATGACGGTATCCTTGACGAGATTGAGGGTAGCGGAGACACGGACGGAGACGGAACTATTAATAGTTTAGATCTTGACTCAGATGGAGACGGCTGTAACGACGTAGTGGAAGCTGGTTATGTTGATGGAGACAATGACGGTAGAGCTGGAGTAGCTCCTTCAGAGTACACGGAAGATGGAAAGGTGAAGACTGTAACCTATAAGTTTGAGAGTGAAATCGATGACTTAGACGGAAACGGTACAAAAGATTATTTAGAGAAGGGTTCTACGCTCTCAAAAGTTGCTGATCCAACCAGTGTCAATGTATTAGAACTTACTAACGTTACTTTTACTTCTTCAGGAAGTACTGTCGACGATTTAGGTACAATTTCATACAACTGGCAGATAACTTCAGATAACGGTGCCACTTGGACAAATATTGAGACTTATATTGCTAATACCCCTAACCACCCGGGTACATACTCTGACTACGACAAGACAGTTCTAAAGATTAACTCTGTTACTGCGGAGATGGATGGATTTAAGTACAGGCTACTTATGCAGACTCTAGCCTACAAATGCGACCTCGACGTGACATCTGCCGCTGCACAGCTTTCGGTATTTAAGATAGATACTGACGAAGATAAAATTCCTGATGANGACGATCTTGATGANGATAACGACGGTATCCTCGACGTTAACGAGGGAGGGGAGACTCTTGACACAGANGGTGANGGAATCCCTAACAGGATTGATATTGATTCAGACGGAGACGGTTGTAATGACGTTATAGAGGCAGGATTTACTGACGCAGATAATGACGGAAAAGTTGGTATTCCGGTCCTTCAGGTAGACGCGAGCGGTAGAATATTTTCTGCTGGAGGTGTAGGATTTACTTATAATACACCTAAAGATCTTGACGGCAGCGGTGCCTTCGATTTCTTAGAAGCTGGTGGAGGTATCACAGAATACACAAGCCCTTCCGGATCTGTTACTACTGAGGGATCAGAAGTAACTTTCAGCGTTACTGCCACCGCAGTATCTGATATTGATTATCAGTGGCAGAGAAGTTCGGATAATGGTGTTACATGGTCTAATGTACCTAATGGCGGAGCATACAGTGGAGCGAAGACTAATACACTAAAAGTAGATCCGGTATCTACTGATATGAACGGAGATCAGTTCAAGCTCGTNATGAGCACACCATCTTACTCTTGTGGTGCTGATGTTACAACATCTTCTGCTCAGCTGGTTGCAAATGAAGATTTTGATGGAGACGGCGTGGAAGACGATGTAGATCTTGACGACGACAACGACGGTATCACAGACTTGCTTGAGGGAGGTGATGAACTAGATACTGATGGAGACGGGATACCGAACAGGTTAGACCTTGACTCTGATAATGACGGATGTAATGACGTTGTTGAGGCAGGGTATGTAGATGGAGATAACGACGGTATAGTTGGTGTCGCGCCATACAAGTACCTCGATAATGGTTTAGTCGACGGAACTCAGGACTATAAAGAATTTTCTCAGATTGATGATCTAGATGGTAACGGAACAAAAGATTTCTTGGAGAAGGGTACTGCTCTATCCAAAACTCTTGATCCTGTAAATGTGACTACGATTGAGTACTCGAAAGTAACGTTTAGTGGAGCAGGGGCAACTGTAGGAAATATTGGTACAATTACCTACGCTTGGCAGATTACTACTGACGGTGGTGATGTGTGGACAAACGTCAGTAATTACATTTCCAATAATCCTAATCACCCGGGTGTCTACTCTGGACTAGACTCTACAGTTCTTGTGATTGACTCTGTACTCGCTACCATGGATAAGTTTGCTTACAGGCTCTACATGTCAACTCCAGCGTATAAGTGTGACCAGGACGTAACCACAAATGATGCGCAGCTGAGAGTATACAAAAAAGATACAGATAATGACAATGTCCCTGATGAGCTGGATTTAGATGATGATAATGATGGTATTACCGATATACTTGAGGGTGGAGATACGTTAGATACTGATGGTGACGGAGTTCCTAACAGGTTAGATTTAGATTCGGATGGTGACGGGTGTAATGACGTTAACGAGGCAGGAATTACTACTGACGAGAATAATGACGGTAAAGTAGGTATTCCTATTGTAATTGTTAATTCTAACGGTCTTGTAACTTCTTCAGGAGCTGGATTATATTCATACGGAACCCCAGCAGATCTAGATGGAAATGGTACTTATGACTTCCTTGAGTCAGCATCGGCAGCAACTATTGATTCTAGCCCAGCTGACGTCTCTGTAAGGTCTAACGGAAAGGCTATGTTTATTGCAAAAGGTACTTCTGACGGTACTATCGAGTACACGTGGCAGGTGAGTACTGACGCAGGAGATACGTTTACAGATATTGAGCAGTATGACAATAAAGGAGAGCAGTCCGAGATCATGATAGTCGGTGGGGGAGTTCCTAGATTTGATAACCACAAAATATTCCTTGAGCTGTACGCAAACACTGACATCTCTAATGGAGAGTATAAGCTGAGAATAACTGCTCAGAATGGAAACTCAGATGAAGTATCTATTACTTATGCGTCTGCGGGTCAGTACATCTACATGTTTGAAAGTAATCAGATAAGTGGATACTNNGGNGGTGATTTAAATTCTATATACGGAAGCGGAAACTACAGGTCCCAGAGATGGAGTAATATAGACAGATACACATTTGATAATAAAATTGAAATTATAAAGACTTCAGATAATTCTGTAGTAGATACCTATGGAGAAGAAACTAATGCCTCCGGCGCCGACGAACCTTACCCATGGTCTACAGCTTATGGTTTCTTTAAGAGGAAAGATAACAGGTACGCATCAAGTGAGTTCAATGAGACAGAATGGAATATTTGTGCTGGATGTCTGGATAATGAGACAAATGCTACCTCATCAACTCCATATAATTTAGATAGCCTTATTGTTCCTGCAACTGCGTTGTACAGTGGCTATGACGATGATACACTAATAATTAATGCTGCCCCTAGAAACTTTGATAGGTACCAGTACAGGGCCAAGATCAGGACTATTAATTTTGCCTGTGACAATGGATCATATACTGAGCCTGCCGAGTTAATAGTTTTCCTGGATACTGACGAGGACGGAGTTGGAGATGCTGACGATCTTGACGACGATAACGACGGTATTCTAGATACGGAAGAAGGTGGTTTAAATGACGATTTTGATGGTGACGGAATCCCGAACAGGTTAGACCTTGACTCCGACGGAGACGGATGTTTAGATGTCGTAGAGGCAGGGTTTACTGACGCGGACGGAGACGGTATGCTTGGAGAAGGTTCTCCAACTGTGGGCACTGACGGAAAGATATCTGGTCACTCTTACGCTGACCCTCAGGATGCTGACTCAAATACTGTAGACGACTTCCTGGAGACGAGCTATGATGCTGGAATTTACTCGCACCCTGTTTCAGTATTTTTAGATGAGGAGGAAGACACAATATTTGTATCGCAGGCATCGCTGCAGACGAGATTTACTTTATTCAGAAGAAATGAGCCTAATGCTAAAACGCATGCGTACATGAACTCTAATAATTATCAGCACCAGGGATGGTACGACTTCGGACCAAAAGATAATACTTTATGGTCAGTCGTAGAATTTGACTCTTTGACAAGTGCAACGATTTCCGGACTTACATACATGTTCCAGCACAGGGGACACTCGTACTACTACAATAGCTCAAGAAAGAATTTTGATGATGCGGTAACTTATTCTCAGGGTGTTGGAGGATACCTTGTTGTTATGAACGACACTTATGAGGGAGAGCTTGTAAGGGAAAATGTCAGAAAAGTTGCTGGTAACCGAAATTTCTGGGTGAATCATTTCAGAGACCCTAAAGCTGCTGACTACGTAGAAAATGACCACAGTACAGGGTGGATATCAGGATATATCCCTAATTCTGACATCAACTACCAGTGGCAGGTCGGTGTTATAGGAACATCTGATACTACCTGGACGGATGTTAGTAACGGAACAAATTATGCTGGTGCTACCAACGACACGCTACGTGTAAAGGCTGCTCCTGCTAACTTCGACAAAAATCTTTACAGACTAAAAGTTACTCCTAATGGAAATGCTTGCTCTGCGGGACCTGGTTACTCTTCTCCTGCACAGCTCACAGTATCTTCAGACCCTGACGGAGACGGTGTCAAGAATAGTTTAGATCTTGACGACGACAACGACGGTATCCTGGATACTGAAGAAGGTGGAAAAGACCTTGACACAGACGGTGATGGTATCCCTAACAGGTTAGATCTTGATTCTGACGGGGACGGATGTCTTGATGCTCAGGAAGCAGGATTTACCGGGTATGACACAGACGGAAGGCTATGTGCGTCTGCCAGCTGCGCCGACTCAAATGGTAAGGTAACAGGACACTCGTACGCTGACCCTCTTGACGGAGACAGTTCAGGTGTAAGCGACTACCTGGAGGCAGGACAATCTCCAACTATCAGTACAGACCTTAGTAACCAAGTTATTGCGGCAAATGGTTCTTCGACAACTCTTACAGTAGAGTCTACTATCGAAGGAATAAGCTCTCCAGCACTTTCGTATACAAACTGGAGAAGTGGAGAGCCAAATAATAACGGCACACAGGATTACGGATATGTTTATATAAATAACAATGGTCAGTGGGATGACAGAAATAATGGTTGGACATATCATTGGGAAGTTGTAGAGTTTAATACACCAAGAAATGATGCTATTTCTGGGTACACAAAGCTCATGGACGACTACAACGGTCACTCATACTACGTAAGAAACAGTNTTACAAATTACTGGACTACTGCAAGAGACCAAGCTAANAATATNGGAGGTTACCTTGTAGTTATCGACAGCGAAGCNGAGAATCAGCTAGTCTGGGATGCGGTAAGGGCTGTAAAAGGAACNAGCTATAATTACTGGATAGGTCTTTATCAGAATAGAGATAGTGACGATTACACTGAGCCTGATGGTGGCTGGGAGTGGGTAGATCAGCCTTCTACAGTGAGCTACACGTGGCAGCTGAGTTCTGATTCTACAAACTGGACNAGTATAACAGCTTCAAATGATACAGTAACAGTTAACGATACTAGCATTGTTTACGCAGACTACGACTCAAAATCACTGACTATAAACCCAATAACTTATGGAATTAATGGTTATCAGTACAGAGTGATTGCATCTAATCCTGGGTTTTTATGTGCTGTTGCAGACACTTCTAATGTCACAACTCTTGTTGTAAGAGATGATTTTGATGGTGACGGAATCAGAGATGATGTCGATGTTGATGACGACAATGACGGTATTTTAGATCAGTACGAAGGAAATGGATCTACAGATACAGACGGAGACGGACAACCTGATTCAAAAGATCTAGACGCAGACGGTGACGGATGTTACGACGTAGACGAGGCGTACGGTACATCTCCAGACAGAGACCCTAACAGCGATGGAGTATTTGGTGATGCTGGGGTCACGATAAACTCTAACGGTTCAGTTTCTGGGGCAACTAGTACTTCTGGACTCGATCAGGACGGAAACGGAGTGAAAGACTTCCTGGAGGCAGGATCAGCAATCACAGACATGAGTTGCCCTGATGACTTGACTATACCTGAGGGATCTCCGCTAAATATTGTGTCTACAGCAACAGGAATGGGAGAGACCACTGTTTCTTACATGTGGCAGGTTAGTGCAGACACGGGTAAGACGTGGACTAACGTGACACAACAAAATATTAATAACACAAATAAATCTGAGCTTATCATCTCTGGTATTGGGTACGGAAAGACTAATACTAACAGTGACGGATACCCTAAATTTATTGAGATATATGCCATAAGAGATGCTGACCTTAGAGATTATAGGTTGTATGATAACCTGAGTAATAATTATAATTATGCATATGGTTGGGGATTTAATCAACCTAATATTCAGATGAAGAAGGGAGAGAGGTTATTATTATACTACAGTAAGTCTGATGCTGATACCTTCTTTGGATCTGATATTAATGAGTTATATGATCATACTTTATACAGTAATTATCTATATTATTCAATGCGGGATGGTAATGACTCTTACACACTCTGGAAAAATAGTACATTTGTTGATAGAGCAGGAGCATATGGAAATGCTTCTTTAAACTACGATGACGGTTGGTTATACAGAAAGTCAGGCTCCCTTCCTCAGTTAGCTATCGATCCTGACCAGTGGACTGTTTGTAAAGACTGTCTAGAGTCCAGTACTAACGCTACAGCAAGTACTCCATTCCCTCTAAATACATTTACAACAGCGTATACAGGTGGTTTTGAATTTGTTTATGACGCTGACACACTAGAAATTTCTAATACTCCTGCGTCTCTGAACGGGTACCAGTTCAGATCAATTGGAAGCACTCCCGGATTTGCATGTGGTGATAATGACACTTCTTGTGTTGTAACTGTAACAATTGTCGGTGATTTCGATAGAGACGGAATCCCTGACGCGACAGATATTGACGATGACAATGACGGCATACTAGACACAGTAGAGGGTGAGGATACAGACACAGATGGTGACGGAATCCTTGACAAGTTTGATCTAGATTCTGACGGAGACGGTTGTCTGGACGTCCAGGAAGCTGGGTTCTCAGATCCTGACGGAGACGGAATTCTTGGTACTGGAACACCTACTGTTGGTGCAAATGGTGGCGTTGTAGATCACAGCTTTGTTACTCCAGTAGATGCTGATGGAAACGGGACGGCAGACTACCTAGAAGTTGGTTCTACTATTACCATTAACAGCTACAGAAACTATTTCCTATCTGAGGGTGGTGACACAGCACAATATTTTGTTAATTATTCCGCAACAGGCACAACAAATCTACATTGGCAAGTGTCTACTGATAACGGAAGTACTTGGGCAGACATNAACGCAGGAGATAACGGTACTGCGACAACAGGAGATACTGAGGTATGTACCTCCTCAAACTGGGGTTCTGANCCTTGGTTATGGACAGAAGGTGAGCTAGAGGGTACGATTTCAAATATTGCCTCAGGTGTAAATCTTGCAGTTAAAGTGAATGAAAATTCTGATATTGAATGGAGTTCAGGGTATCCTAAGATTGAGAATTCTACATTTGGAGGAGTAAAGACATTAGGCTTGAACCTTGATCCTAAATCAGGATCCGGAGAGTCTGCGGTGACAACAACATTNACATTTAACAAGGCAGTTAATGGTCTTAAGATGCTTGTGACAGATATTGACTCAAGAACTGATGGTTGGAAAGATAAGGTAGTGATAACTTCCAGTGCAGGAAATCCGACTGCAGATTCGCTAAATACTGTACCTACNTTCAGNATTGATGGAAATACGCTTACTGCAAAAACTAATTCTGAGTCTTCAGCAGANAATAAAGGTACGGCAAGGTTNACCTTCCCTGANGGAGTGACTACAATCACTATCGTTTACTCAGACGTTTCGGGACTTGATGACCCAGATAGCAGAGGAATTGGTATAACCTTTGAAAATATTTGTGTTAATACAGGCTCTGCCTCGTACGAGGGTGTATACAACGACACACTGAGTATTTACGATGTTAAGCAGGGAATGGACGAGTGGAGGTACAGGCTAAGGATAGCAACTCCTGCGTTTGTGTGCCAGGATACTGTATTCTCTCAGCCTGCTAGACTTGATGTAATATCAGACTTTGATAATGATGGAATTCTAAATGTAGATGATCTTGATGACGACAACGACGGAATATTAGATACTGAGGAGGGAGAGGGTGACTATGATGGAGACGGTATTAAAAACAGATTTGATCTTGACTCAGACGGTGACGGGTGTTATGACGTTACAGAAGCTGGATTTACTGATAATGTTCTGGATGTCAATGGAGATGGTATATTAGGTGATAATAAACCATACACAGTTGATTCTTTAGGTAGAATCACTTCAGGTCTATTAAATGATGGATACACAACTCCTAACGACCTTGACAACAACGGCCTGAAAGATTACCTGCAATTCGGTCAAAATGTGCTTAATGCGGTTCTTAGTAACGCATCACTGACAATGCTCGCGTCTGGAACTGGTAGCTTTAAGATTACTGCGTCAGTACCTACAAACGATCAGATACTTTATCAGTGGCAGGAGAGTAGAGATAATGGAATTTCTTGGTTTAACGTACCTGAGGAGGCGCCATACTCTGGAACAAACACCCCAGAGCTTACACTAACTCAACCTGATGTTACTCTTACTGGGTACAAGTACAGGGTCCTTCTGACTATCCCATCTTACGTCTGCGCTGTGATGCCTCTGAACCTTAATGCAGACCTTACTGTATACCCTGACAACGACAAAGACGGTGTGAGAGATTCTCAGGACCAGGACGATGATAATGACGGTATTTTAGATACTTACGAGGGTACTGGAAACCAAGACAATGACCAGGACGGTATCCCTAACAGATTTGACCTTGATGCTGACGGTGACGGTTGTCTAGATGTATTAGAGGCTGGTTTCTTTGATGCAAACGGTGACGGTCTTATTGGTCCAGATTCTGTCTCTACAATGTTTGTAGACTCACTTAACTCATTAAATGCCCAGTCTATTTCTTCTAGTGGTAGGGTAAATAGCTTTGGTGGTTACAGTGTACCTTCAGATTTAGATGGTAACGGTGTGTATGATTTCTTAGAGGAAGGTGCTCCTATCACAGCAATTGAGTGTCCAGATTCAGTGACTGTGGATGAAGGTGGAAATGCAATATTCTCCGGTGCTGCATCTGTTGCTGCAGGAACTGTAGATTACCAGTGGGAGATAAGTAAAGACTCGGGAACTACTTGGACTGATATCATAGAGCCAGGTTTAATGTTTGTTGGTCTGGGTCAAGGATATTACTACAGTAATGATGCTGGTAGACCTAAGTTTATTGAGCTTATCGCTACTAAAGACATTGATAATCTATCTGAGTATAGAGTTATTAGTTATCCAGATGGTACAAATAGTGTACCATGGTATGGTACAGCAAGCCTCTCTGGAAGTATCAAGAAGGGACAGATGATTTTACTTTACTGGGATGCCACTGCATTTAATGGATATTTCAACACAAATACCACTGGATATGCTAGAGCGTTTAATGTAGGTAATTTCTTAAGATACGGATTAACAAATGGTGATGACGTATTTACTATATTATGGAATAAAGCAGATGGTAATAGTAGCTGGAGTTACTCTACTGACATTGTTGATATGGTTGGGGTCAAAGGTGAAGACGGTACCGGTAAGGACTGGGAGTACAGAAGAGGTTGGATAAAGAGAAAAAATAACAAGGCTCCTAAGAGCTCATTTGACATAAACGACTGGACAGTGTGCGAAGACTGTCTCGGAACAGTAAACAGAAATGCAGATGCTTCTACTCCATATGTAATTAAATCATATTCTACTAACCAGTCTGGTTCAGGCTCAACGACAAATAGTTTAACTCTTAAGAATGTATCTTATGACGACTACCACGGTGCACTAGTTAGGGTGAAAGTATCTACTCCAGCGTATGCTTGTGGTGAGGCTGATACTTCTTGTGTCGCAAGAATTTCTATAATTCCTGTTGACTCAGACGGCGATGGTGTTGCGGATAGGTTTGATTCTGACGACGATAACGACGGTATATTAGACGAAGATGAGGGAGGAGAGGACGAAGACACAGACGGTGATGGAATCCCTAACAGGCTAGACGACGACTCAGATGGAGACGGATGTTTGGATGTACTAGAAGGTGGTTTTGAAGATCCTGACGGGGACGGTGTGATAGGAACAGGTACTCCTGATGTTGATGCAGATGGAAAGGTAGATGGTCACGACTACGACACTCCTGCAGACGCAGACTCTGACGGAACAAAAGATTTCTTACAGGTAAGTACTCAAGCTGTAGTAACCAGTCATCCGATAAGTATAGTTAGACAAGGTGGAGATAATGGTGAGTTTAGGGGTGAGGTTACTGGAGATGCTNCAATTACTTACCAGTGGCAGGTTAGTGAGGACGACACGCTTACATGGACAGANCTTGAAAATGGATCATACTANTCAGGAGTTAATACTACTATNCTAACACTAACTGCTGTTACAGAAGATATTGATGGTTTTTACTACAGGCTTAAGGTNGTCACTCCTGCGCTAGCATGTGCAGACCCAGTCTACTCTAATGCTGCAATGTTGACGGCTAAAGATGATTCTGATGGTGACGGTATTACTAACGCCTTTGATCTTGATTCTGATAACGACGGTATCCTTAATAATGAAGAGGGAACCGGTGACACAGACGGAGACGGATCACCTGACTACCTTGATTTAGATTCTGATAATGATGGTTGTTATGACGTCATCGAGGCTGGTTATGATGACCCTGACGGAGACGGAAGACCTGGAACTGGAGATCCTAATATTATTGCTGGAATAGGTCTTGTTGATGTTGCAGGACACGATTATGGCATTACCGATGGTTATGACAGTGACGGCAACGGTGTCTACGACTTTAAAGAAGCTGGAGGTCCACTGACTTCTATTACTAACCCTTCAAATATTGTATCTTCTCAAGGTAAATCTGAGACGTTTACTACCTCTGGAACTGCTACCTCTGTGATTGCNTACCAGTGGCAGGTTAGTGAAGATAATGGTAATACATGGGTAGATATCTCTAATTCTACACCATACTCCGGATCAGATGAATCAACACTTAGTATAGATCCTGTTTCTACTACTATGAACAGTAATCTTTACAGGGCGATTCTTAGTACCCCAGGGTTTGTCTGTGGTGAAAATGATACAACAATAGCCGCTAGGCTTATAGCTCTACCAGATAATGATATGGACGGAATCCAAGATCTATNTGACCAGGATGATGATAATGACGGTATCCTTGACACAGAAGAATTTATTGATGATCTTGATGGAGACGGTATCCCTAACTCATTTGACTTAGATTCTGANGGAGACGGTTGTTTAGATGTGATAGAAGCTGGNTTCCTTGATCCTGACGGTGACGGAATATTAGGTGATTCTGTAGATACTGACGGAGACGGTATAAAAGATAAGGCTGCTAATGTGAANGGATCGGGTAGAGTTACTTCAGGAACCGGGTATACAGAACCTGATGACCTGGATGAGAACGATGTTAAAGATTACCTGGAAGCAGGCTCACAGGCTATCATTGATCTTGAACCTAATAAAAATAATAATATCTCTGAATTTAGCGACTTTGAGCTTGTAGTCGGAGCATCTTCAGACGCAGTGATCAACTACCAGTGGCAGATAAGTGATGACTGTGAGACGTGGACAGACTTAAACGAGTCTCCAGCTCTTATGATCACGGGTGTNTTTGAGACAAAAAANAGATCATATTATGGTATAGAGCTCTACGCTGTAAGAGATATAGATAACCTAAGTTTATACGGAATAACTGTAAGTGCTGGAACTACTGGAAACAATCCGAATTCTCAGTTGACGAATACCTCACTTAGTAAGGGACAGTACTACATGCTATACTATAACAACAGCTGGACTAATTTCTTCAGTGATGAAAATACTTCCCCTTATAAGTCTGAGTATGAATACGAAGTTTATAATATGGTTCAGTATAACAGGTTCAATATTGCACTTTATGATAGGAGTGCAGGAAACTGGAAGAAAGTTGATGTATATGGAGATCATTCACAAAGCTCTTCAGGTTCAGCGTGGGATGTAGATGAAGGATGGGCATACAGGAAAAATGGAAGTGCAGCATCTACTACATATAACGCTTCTGACTGGAATATTGAGAAAAATGAGTTTAGCCTTATTGGTGGTACAAGTGCTAACGGTAACGATATTGTAGGAAATGGGTATCCTCTCTTCAAATTCTCCGGACCTTCAGAATTTGTCGGAGTAAATAACGACACGCTAACAATTGTGAGGACTCCACTCTCTTATGATAATAAGAATTTCAGGGTATTAGTTTCAACACCAGGATTTAAATGTGATACGATTGTTGGCTCAGAATGTGCAAACCTGAGGGTAGAGGCCATGTCAGATACTGACGGTGATGGCGTACCGGATTATATTGATCTTGATTCAGATAATGACGGTATTACAGATATTGTAGAGGGCTGTGATATAGATACTGACGGTGATGGTCTACCTAACTGTCTAGACCTTGATTCCGATGGTGACGGATGTAATGACGTCACAGAAGCAGGTTTCACAGATGACGATGACAACGGATACCTAGGTCCTGAAGACCTATATGTTGATGTCAGTGGTCTTGTTACAAGTGGTACTGATGGGTATACTGATCCTAACGATCTTGATGTTAATGGTGTTCTTGACTACACAGAAGCTGGTGACACAGTAAATATTATTACAAATCCATCTACTGTGAATGTTCTTCTTTATGACGACACAATATTTGTTGGTTCAGGTACTTCACCAAGTATTATATCTCAGAGATGGCAGCAGAGTGATAACGGAGGTATTACATTCAGATCTCTTCAGAATACACCTTCAATAATAATTACTGGTGTGATGGAGGCGGACAGATCTAGCCAGAGACCTAAGCTTATAGAGTTCAAGGCATTAAGAGATGTTGATTGTTTGAGAGACTTCAGAGTCAAAGTAGGAACTAGTAATTATTTCTATCTAGGAAACAATACAGGAAGCTGTGAGAAACTGGAAAAAGGAGATTTCTATTATCTTGTCTACACATCATCTGATGCAAGTAACTTCTTGCTAAATAGTGGTCCTACAGGAGATTTCAATTTAGGTGATTACAATTACGATTCTTGGAGTACACTAAATTCTCAGCTTTCAGGGTCTTCAGATGTAATACTTGAGTATGCAGAAGATGGATATGGCTCAACGTATAAGCAAGTGGATAATGTAGTTGGAAGCTCTACGGATTCATATAATAGAGGATGGAAATATAAGAAAGATACTACTCAGGTTTCTACCTACTTCAGGTCTCAGGACTGGACAAACTGTAGCGAGTGTCTAATAAGCGAGTTTACTAATATTAATGCTGGAAATGGACCTGATGACTACAGGTTAGAGACAAATGGGGACACTACTTTTTACTCATTCCCGATAGCTTCTTACGGCTCACCAGTTGTGATTTCAGGAGTAAACTCTGACACACTTAGAATTGAAAATATACCATTCTCAATGAATGGCTACAAGTACAACCTTGAGATGCAAACTCCAGGATTTGCCTGTGACCCTGACGTCTCTACTGACGTGTCTACTCTAAATGTGTTCCTACCTGATTATGATAATGACGGTTTTGTAGATAAGCTAGATCTTGACGCAGATAACGACGGAATACTGGATGTAGATGAAGATACTACCGATATAGATGGCGATGGTTTCCCTAACTATATTGACCTTGATTCAGACGGTGACGGTTGCTATGATGCTGTAGAGGCAGGATTTACAGATCCTGACAATGACGGATACCTAGGAACTTCTCCAGTAGAAGTGGATGATCAGGGTAGGGTACTTAATCAAGGTGGTTACTCAACGCCATCAGCAGTTGATCTAGATGGTAATGGTGTAATGGATTACAAAGAGGCTGGATCTCAAGTTGAGATAATAAGACAACCTAGTGATCAGGTTTATTACGATGACGCTGTAAAATTCTTTGTGGAGGCATCTTCTGACGGTATAATTGTGTATCAGTGGCAAATTCTTGAAGATACAACTGGGGACGCATGGTCTGACCTTGACAACGCAGATGATTTCTCTACTGTTACTACTGACACACTCAACGTTAACAATATCCTTGACTACTCTGATAATAAGTTCAGAGTAATGCTTACAACCCCAGGATTTGCCTGTGGTGATACAGTATTCTCAGAACCTGTTAAATTAATTAATTCAGAGGATTGGGATGAAGACGGAATACCTGATAATATTGATTTAGATGACGATAATGACGGAATTCTCGATGCAATTGAAAGTGATACTATTGATCTTGACGGAGACGGAATTCCAAACTCTAAAGATAGAGATTCAGACGGTGACGGTTGTGACGATGTAATTGAAGCTGGCTTTGTTGATGAAGACGGAGACGGAGTTCTTGGTACAGCACCAGATTCAATAACTATTGTAGGTACTGTAGTCTGGGATCCTCCAGGTTATGTAGAGCTACAAGATTTAGATGAAAATGGAGTTTTAGATTTATTAGAAGTCGGCTCTGCAGCTGTTCCAAATACAGTTCCAGTAAATGATACCCTGATTGCTGGAGAAAATGCCTCATTCACAGGATCTTTCACTGCAGAAGGGTTAGTTACATACCACTGGGAATATAGCGTGGACGGAAAATCCTGGGAGGATGTTGTAGACACACTAGTATTGGGTGATGACACTACATACTTCTCTGGTGTCACTGACACTACTCTAAATATTACAAACGTGACATTTGCGATGAACGAATACCAGTTCAGAATTGTGGCGAGTACACCTTCTTACGTCTGTGGACCAGATACGCCTTCAACCCCTGGAGCGATTAAACTTGCCGGTGACAACGACCAGGACGGTATCATAGATATTATTGACTTAGATGACGACAACGACGGAATACTGGATTCTTTAGAGGGAGGAGGAGATACTGACGGAGATGGAATTCCTGACTGGTTCGATTTGGACTCTGATGGCGACGGCTGTTATGATGTTATAGAGGCTGGATTCGATGATCCTGACAACGACGGAGTGCTTTGCACAAGCCCAGTAGTTGTGGACGGAGTTGGTAAGGTAGTATGTATTGAGGATGGCGCCTGTGAAGAGGATCCATATACTAACATGTCATGGAATACAAGTAATAATGCAACTTATGTNACTGATTCTGAAAAGACTCCGGGTTACTACAGATTAACAAATGCTAGTACATACAATTACGGTTCTGTCTACAGATCAGGTTCTCCAAATAATGGAAGAGTAGACCTGAGAGGTGACTTCGTGATAAAGGCAGACCTTTATTTAGGAGATAAAGATAGCAACGGTGGCTCGGGTATAGCCTTTAATNTNACTNGAANTAATAATTCTNCTTNNCTATANTNTTGGGGANNGATGGNAATGCAGTATNATAATGCANTAACTGTNGAGTTCGATACAAGGCAAGAAAATAGTTCTTATGATCCAGCAGATGACCATTCATCTTTACACATAAACGGTAATAATCTTTCTGGAACCAGTACACTTGGCGTGACACAGAATTCTTCCTACAGTTATTATTATCATTATCAAAGGCCAATTATTACTAAGACTCTCGGAAATATCGAAGATGGAGAGTGGAAAGAATTTACGTTCAGCTGGAGCGCATCGACAAAGACTGTTACAGTTGATTTTGAGGGAGAGCAGATCATGACCTACCAAGTTGATATAGTAAAAGACGTACTTAATGGTGAAAATTTAGCGTACTTTGGCTTCACCTCGGATAATCATAACTACGCTCAAGAGCAGAGAGTGTATATCAAGAGTATCTGTGAGGTTGACGCGAGCTCAGGAGAATCTATTTATAAGGGATATAAAGACCCAAGCGACCTTGACGAGGACGGAGTCTACGACTTCCAGCAGAAAGGTGACGTGCCTGAGTTCTCTGACAGCTACGAAGACGACGAAATTGTAATTATAAAAGAGGGTG
>NZVP01000020.1 GCA_002697405.1 Flammeovirgaceae bacterium | reverse complement strand
TATCAATATCATTAATAAATAAAATGGTTCTGTCATCAACTCATTTACACTTGTCATATCAATAATTTTTTCAAAAAAACTCATCACACTATTTAATTATAAATAAAATATCATCATCATAAATATCATCTCCATCTTTAAAACATATCTTAATTACTTCACCAGAAAATTCTGATTTTATGGCGTTAATTACTTTCATTGATTCAATATAACAAATTACGTCTCCTTTATTAACACTATCTCCAACCTTTATAGATTTTTCTTTTGGATCTTTAGCAAGAAAAACTCTACCCTCTATTGGAGATAAAATCTTATTACCTTTAACAGAATCCTCTTTAGAATCAAAATCTATTTCATTATTTATAGAATACTCAACTTCATAGTTTATATCGTCAATTGTTATAATTTCTTTTTTATTTTCTGAAACTGATTCTTTAACTAAAACTTCTGATTGTTTTTTTGAACTAATATCATTAATTAGTTTTTTCTTAGCTTCTCCATTTTTATAGTCAATATATTGGGTTTTATGTAAAGAGAATTCTAATAATTCCTCTTCATCCTTTCCTAAATCCCAATTATTTTTTTTCATCTCTTTTCTATTTTTTTCTAAAACATCTTTAACAAGATCTTGAGGATCATCTTCATAAAACTCTTTTCCAAGTTTATTAGATAATTTAATAATTTCATCTCCTAGAACTCCAGGAAGTTTTCCAGATTTACCTAAAAGCATATCCCATGTATTATCATCTATTAAGCTCCATCTCTCTTTTCCTTTTATATTATTCATTACATTAACAATAGCAACATTTTTGACATATTGACTATATGGAGTAACCAAAGGAGGATAGCCCATAATTGGCCAAATATATTTTACCTCATCCAGCAGAGAAGAGAATAAATCATCAATACTAATTTCAGACTTTTTATTCCTAATAAGCCATTTGTTTATACTAATATGACTTTTTTCTAGATCATTCATTAGGCTTCCCATCATTCCTCCTGGTAACCCAGATTCTATCAAAAGAGAATTCATTAGCCTATTTTTAGAGTTTATATATAAACCCAAATAATCATCAATAAACTCTTTAGTTAAACTTTTAACTTGCATATAAGACTTTCTATCGAAATCTTTTATAATAAACCCATCATCTTTTAATATTTCATGAACTGTTAATAAGTCCGCATGAGTAGTCCCCCATGATAAAGGTTCCATTGAAACATCAATAATATCTGCTCCACAGCGGGCAACTTCTAAAGATGAAGCAACTGAAAAGCCTGGGCCAGAATGACCATGATACTGAACTAAAATATTCGGATTATATTTTTTAATACCTTTAACAATTTTGCCTAATGATGATGGTCTTCCTATACCAGCCATATCTTTAATTGCAATTTCATCTGTTCCAAGTTCAATAAGTTGTTTTGCTAGATTAATATAATAGTCAACTGTATGTAATTTAGAATGGGTTATACAAAGGCATGATTGAGAAACCATACCAGCTTTTTTTGCATATTCAATAGATAGTTTTAAATTTCTAATATCATTTAAACCATCAAAAGATCTTGCAATATCAGTTCCTTGCTTTTTTTTTACAGAAAACATTAACTCCCTTACATCTTTGGAAACAGGAGACATACTTAGTGCATTTAACCCTCTTTCTAACATTTGAGTTTGAATCCCAACCTCATTAAAAGGTTTAGTCCATTTTCTTAATACCTCATTAGGATTTTCTCCAGCTAAAAGTTGAATTTGCTCAAATCCACCACCATTAGTTTCAATTCGATCCCAACAACCCATATTAATTATTGGCTCAGCAACTTTAACTAGTTGATTAGCATCAGGCATATATTTTCCAGAAGATTGCCACATATCTCTGTATACTAAACAAAGCTTAATCTCTTTAGGCATTTTAATCTAATTTTCTAAAACTGATGATTTTAGCTTCTCCACCAGCTATATCCTTNATTTTTTGTGACACTGATTCTTTAAGATCAGAATCATCATTATTAGTACTNGCGTCTGAATCAAAAAAATAAATAATTACTTTGCCTATTATATAAACAAGAAATAAAACTATAAAAACAGTTATCATACCATTAAAAAGGATGTTGAATAAAACAGATAAATTGGAAATATTTTCCATTAAAAAAATATTTTCGTGGTTAGTGTTAGTTAGCAAAAATATGAACTAAATTATTGAAACTTTAATGAATAAAAGATAATTTTTTAATAAATGAATATTATAAAAGTCAGCTCATCAAAAGANAAAAAAGACTTCATTGAATTAGCGTGTTCTATTTATAAAAAAGATAAAAATTGGATCAGGCCTTTAGATAAAGATATAAATTCTGTTTTTGACCCTAAAACTAATAAAGCATTTAGAAAAGGCGATGTAGAGAGATGGATTTTAAAAAATAATAAAAAAACTATTGGTAGAATTGCCGCATTCTATTCAAAGAAAAATGAAAAAGATAAAANAAAAGTTGGAGGCTGCGGATTCTTTGAATGTATTAATGACGAAAAAGCATCTAATTTATTGTTTGATACAGCGAAAAATTGGCTTGAAACAAAAGGATTTCATTCTATGGATGGCCCGATAAATTTTGGCGAAAGAGATAAGTGGTGGGGGTGTTTAGTTGATGGATTTGATATAGATCCAAACTATCTACAAAATTATGGAAAGCCATATTATCAAAAACTATTTGAAAGCTATGGTTTCGAGCTACTTTTTAGACAGCTAACATTTTTAAAGAAAGTTAGAACACCATTATCAGAGAAATTAGCTATAAAAGCTGAAAGAGCACTTAGAGATCCTAATTATCATTTTAGAACACTCGAAAAAAGAAATATTGATAAGTATATTATGGATTTTGCTAAAATTTATAATGAAGCATGGTCTAAATACCCAGGAGTATCTAAACTAGAACTCTCCCAAGCTAAACTTCTCTTTGCTCAATTAAAACCAATATTAGATGAGAAAATTTTATGGTTTGCATATCATAATAACGACCCAATAGGGTTTTTCATTAGTATTCCTGAAATGAATCAAATATTTAAATATGTTAATGGAAAATTAGATTTAATTGGTAAAATCAAAACTTTTTACCATCTTAAAATTAAAAAATCATGTAAAAAAATGGTTGGATTAGTTTTTGGTATAGTTCCAAAACACCAAGGAAAAGGAGTTGATGGAGCTTTAATAATGGCTAGTAGAGAAACTATTCAAGAAAAACTAGGATATGAGGACATGGAATTAAATTGGATTCCTGATTTTAATAAAAGCATGATTAGAGTTGCAGAACAAGTTCAAGTTAAACTTGGCAAAATACATCATACCTATAGATACAATTTTGATAGAACAATTCCCGTTGAAAGAATTACAAATAAGTAATTAATTATTTAATGCTTCAGCTCCTCCAACAATTTCTAATATTTCTTTAGTAATTGCTGCTTGACGACTTCTATTGTAAGTTAATTTCAACTCTTTTAATAACTCTCCTGCATTATCGGTTGCTTGACTCATAGCCGTCATTCTTGAACCTTGTTCAGAAGCATTGGATTCTAAAACTGATTTTAAAAGTTGGGTCTTAAGAGTCTGTGGAATTAAATCATCAATAATTTTATTTTTTTGAGGCTCAAAAATATAATTATTATTTGAATCATTTTGTTTTGTTTCCTCTTGTATAACAGGGAGAAAATTTTCGGAAACAGTTTTTTGTACTGCTACATTTTTAAATTCATTATAAATTATTGATACCTTATCAAATCTTGATTCTATGAAAGAGCTTATTATAAAATCACATATCTCAGATGACTTTTCATATGAAAACTCATTAAGTTCTTCCCAATAATCTAGAATAAGATCAAAATTAGAGTTTTTAAAAAAGTCATATGCTTTCTTCCCGATTGGAAGGACAGTAATATTATTGAAATTATTATCATTACTAAATGACTTAAACTCTTTTATTAAACTACTATTAAAACCCCCACACAAGCCTTTATCCGAACTAACAATAACAACAAGAACTTTATTTACATTTCTTTCTTTAAAAAGTTCATTATTTATGGAATCAGAAAGATTCGATAGAATCTCATTAAGCTTTTTAGAATAAGGCCTTAATTGTAAAACTTTATCTTGAGCTTTTTTAAGTTTAGCAGCGGCAACCATTTTCATTGCTTTAGTTAACTGCTGTGTTGACTTAACTGAACCTATTCTGTTTTTAACTTCTTTTATGCTAGGCATTAATATTATTTATAGTTTTTAGCAATATTTTTAGCTGCATCTTCTAATATTTTAAGACTTTCATCTTTCAATACTCCATCAGCTAATTCGTTCAGTACTTTTTTACATTTAGAATTAACGTGTTGTAAAAACTCTTCCTCAAGTTTAGAAATTTTACTTAATTCTATTCCATCAAAAAATCCATTAGAGGAACAATAAATTACAGCAACCTGCTCCTCAACTCTTAAAGGTGAGTATTGAGGCTGTTTTAAAATTTCTTGATTAATTTGACCCCTATCAATGATTAATTGAGTTGCAGCATCAAGATCGGAACCAAATTTAGAAAATGCTTCCAACTCTCTAAAAGCAGCTTGATCTAGCTTAAGAGTACCTGCGATTTTTTTCATTGACTTAATTTGAGCAGAACCTCCAACTCTAGATACTGAAATACCAACATTAATTGCGGGTCTAATACCGGAGTTAAATAAATTAGATTCAAGAAATATTTGACCATCAGTAATTGAAATAACATTTGTTGGAATATATGCAGAAACATCACCTTCTTGTGTTTCAATAATTGGTAATGCTGTAAGTGATCCTCCACCTTTCACCATACCTTTAAGTGAATCAGGTAGATCATTCATGTCTGCTGCTAACTTATCATCATTTATTATTTTAGCTGATCTCTCTAATAGTCTTGAATGTAAATAAAATACATCTCCAGGATATGCTTCTCTACCAGGTGGTCTTCTTAGTAATAAAGAAACCTCTCTATAAGAAACAGCTTGCTTAGATAAATCATCAAAAATTACAAGTGCAGGTCTACCTGTATCCCTAAAATACTCACCTATCGCTGCCCCAGCAAAAGGCGCAAAAAATTGCATTGGAGCTGGTGCAGAAGATGGAGCAGAAACAACAGTTGTATACGGCAGTGCTCCGTTTTTCTCTAATATATTTGTTACTTGAGCTACTGTTGAAGCTTTTTGTCCACAAGCAACATAAATACAATAAACCGGCTCCCCTTTATCATAAAATTCTTTTTGATTTAGTATAGTATCTATTGCTACAGCAGTTTTACCTGTTTGTCTATCTCCAATAATTAACTCTCTTTGGCCTCTTCCAATTGGAATCATAGAGTCAATTGCTTTTATCCCCGTTTGTAATGGTTCATTAACAGGTTGTCTATATACAACGCCTGGAGCTTTTCTTTCTAGAGGCATAGTAAATACTTTTCCTTTTATTGGACCTTGACCATCAATCGGATTTCCAAGGGTATCTAATACCCTACCACATACTCCATCACCAACATCAATTGAGGCAATTTCTCCTGATCTCTTAACAGTATCTCCTTCTTTTATATTACTGGAATCCCCCATCAATACTGCACCTACATTATCNTCTTCTAAGTTTAATACTAATCCCTTGACACCTCCATCGAATTCTAAAAGTTCTCCAGCTTTTGCATTTGANAAACCATAAATTCTTGCAACACCNTCTCCNACTTGAAGTATAGTACCTACTTCTTCAAGTTCTGACTCTGATTTAAAATTTGATAATTGATCTCTTATAATGGAAGAAACCTCATCTGGTCTAATATTTGACATTATTTTATTTTTAGTTATTAATTAATTTTTTTCTTAAATTTTTCAATTTATTAGAGACAGTACAATCAATCATCCTGTCTCCAATTTTTAAATTGAAACCACCAATTATTTCTTTATCNTTTTTNTTAATTAAAGAAATATTTTTTTTAGTGATTTTTTCTGCAAAATCTCTAACAACCTCAAGGGATTTTTCATCCAAATCAAATGTGGTTNTTATTTTAGATTCCTCAATATTNTTGTGAACATTATATAACTCATTAAATTTTGGAAGAATTGACTCAATAAGATTGTCTCTTTTCCTTAAAACAAGNTTTGTTAATAAATTAAGTGTNTGTTCATTAATCTTNCCCGTAAATACTTTTTTAGTTATACTCAATTTNTGATTTATAGGTATTACTGGNCTTAAATATAAATTTGAAATTTCTCTCGAATCAACAAAAGATTTAATTATTAAATCTACNTCTGCCTTAACCTCATCAAGAATTTTNTTNTCAATTGAAAGCATCAATAANGATTTAGCATATCTTTCTGAAGCTCGAGTATTCTTCATTATTTCGTTTTATTTATTTCTTTAAGTAAATCNTCTACATACTTCTTTTGTGATNAGTCTTTACTAAGATCCTTNTTTATTATTTTTTCAGCTATATCTATNGATAATTCNGCAAGTGTATTTTTNACATCATTCATCGCTTTATCCTTTTCGGAATCAATTACTTTTTTTGCATCTGAAATAATTTTGTCTGCCATTTCTTTAGCATTACTTTTTGCNTCATCTTTCANAGAATTAGATAACTTCTTTGCCTCTGCAAGAATTTTTTCTCTTTCTTTTCTAGCTTCAGATAANANTTCTTCATTCTTTTTNTGAATGTTNACGAGTTCTTCTTCGGCTTTTTTTGCTGAATCCAAGGAATCCTCAATAAATTTTTCTCTTTCTTTCAAAGATTCCGTTATTGGTTTCCATGCATACTTAGATAATACTAAGAGTAGCAATAAGAAAATAACTACTTGCCAAAATAAAAGGCCAGTACCAGGTGTTAAAAGTTCCATATNTATTTANANNATCTTATTGTGGCTGGAACAATACTAATAATGCTACTAATGCACCAACTAATGCNATAACCTCAACTAATGCGGCAATAATAAGCATAGTAGTAAAAATTTTTGGCTGTGCATCTGGCTGTCTAGCAATTGCTGTCATAGCATTTGCTCCNATTAGTCCGATACCTATACCTGCACCAATTGTAGTTNNTCCAACTCCAATNGCAGCTAAACCAATGTCTAATAATAGAAAACTAAGCATAATAATTAATTTTAAAATTTAACATAATAATTTTTTTAGTGTTCATCNTCAATTGCTAAACCAATATAAACAGAAGAGAACATCGTAAATACATAAGCCTGNATTCCAGCTACCATAAGCTCAACCAAATTCAGGCCAACAACAAATAGGGAGCTAAAGAAACCTACTCCGTAACTTTGAAATATGAATATTAGACCTATGAANCTAAGAAGAACAATATGNCCAGCAGTTATTGCGGCAAAAAGTCTTATCATTAATGAAATTGGCTTAGAGAANACACCAATTAATTCAATTGGAAGTATAATNACCCTCATTATTAGAGGAATACCTGGAGTCCAGAATATATGTTTCCAATAATGTTTATTACCAGAAAANTTTGTAATTAAAAAAGTNAAAATTGCCAGNGTCATTGTTACAGCTATATTTCCAGTTAAATTAGCAGCNGCAGGAAGTAACCCNAAAACATTTCCAAAGAATATGAAAAAAAATAAGGTAAGCATATAAGGAAGATACTTTTCATAATTATGTCCAATATTTGGTTTNACTATATCGTCTCTAACAAATAATATTACTGGCTCAAATACAGATTGAATTCCTTTTGGAACTGAATGTTTTTTTGAATAACCCCTTGCAACAGTAGTAAATATTAATATCATAATAATTGANGTCATAATNAAGAAAGCAACATTTTTAGTTATTGATAAATCAATATATGAAAGTTCTGGATCTACTGGCTTTAATTTACCGTGATCATATTTAAACCCNTTATATCCTTCTTTTAAGGGGGAGTGATNGTTATCAAATAAGTTAGATGATGAAAAGATTTTTAGACCTTCGTCNGTATANACTATTANNGGTAAGGGTATTATCAAACCATGCATTATTTCATATTGATAATCATCTAAAACATGATGCATTATCATCTCACCCATNTTGAANTCACCATCTTTCTTTTCTGCAGAAAAANCANAATGATANGTAGATGNAAATNACAATAAAATAAGTANAAAAAATGTACGCTTTGACAACATCAGCTATTTAATATGATGCAAATTTAATAATAGAATTGTTATTTCAAATATTATGAATAATAAATACACAATTAAAAAATTTAATATAAAATTTAACAGGTTTTCAACACCATAATTTTCAAAAAAAAGAATAAAAATTAATGATAAAAACAATCTAATAAAGGTCGAAACCACCGTTTTAATAACGACTAAACTTTTATTCAATTTTTCAAGTAAAAATTTGAATAAAACATCTGTAATAATATTAAAAAAGATAATTGGAAAAATAAGTTCATGGATGAATGAAAAACCTAAACTTTTTAAGATGGCAACTAAAAAAATTAATATTAAATAAAAAATCCCATTCGATATAGTGATAGCTTTCATTTATTCTCATTTTTATAGACTATATATAATGAAATTATAAAACCAATTATTGGTAGAGTTAATGTTAAAAAAGAAACCTTATCAAATAAATAAATATCAACAAAGTAGCCAATAACACCGAACAGTAAAACAATAAAAAAAAACTGGAAACTTAAATTAAGATATTTTAAATAATTACTCTTTTTCATCATCAGAGTCAACTTCTTCAATGGTTTCTTCTTTTCCCATAGTACATGCTCCATTGAAATTAGCGCCAGATTCAATAATTAAATTAGAAGTGGATATATCACCGTGAATTGAGGCTGTAGACTTTAAAATTAATAACTCATCAACTGTAACTTTTCCAGTAACTTTCCCAGCTATTTCAGCATTTTCAGCAACAACATTCCCATCAACTACAGATGTTTCTCCACAAGCAACTTTAGAAGATGATGAAAGATCACCAATAACCTTACCTTCTAATCTTACATTTCCTGAAGAGCTTAAATTGCCTTTTAGAACACTTCCCTCTCCAATTATATTATTTGATCCATTAGAGTTGTCCACAATTGATATATTTAGTTAAAATTTTCACAAATTTAATTATAATGATATAAATTCCGAAGGATTTATTGATTTACCATTTAACCACAGCTCAAAATGTAAATGAGGTCCTGTAGATAACTCTCCTGTATCCCCTATAATTGATATCACATCACCTGTTTTAACAATTTGACCAGGTTCTACAAATACTTTAGAATTATGCTTATAAACTGAAATTAAATTATTTGGGTGTATTATACTTATTACATAACCACTATCTTTAGTCCATGATGATAATAAGACTGTTCCATCAAAAACAGCTTTAATAGGTTCCTCTTCTTTACAAATAATATCAATTCCAAAATGAGATTTTGAAGGGTCATAAAATGATGAAATAACTCCAGAGGATACTGGAGGCATTAATAGAATATTTTGATCTGAATCAGTTGACCTAATTATTTCAGAAAAAGATATATTACTCTCAAACTCTTGCCTAAAAAAGGAATCTATAGCAGAATAATCATTTGTAATATCCTGAAGTTCTAATTCAATATCTTCAGGCTTATTTTCTAATAACTCATTTTCACCACCTGATAAAATTATCATGATATTTTCTATGTATTGGTCTTTGATCTCAGACTCATATATAAGAGAGTCAATAGAATTTGATAATTTAATTAGCTCTTCATTTGCTTTTTTCTCAACAAACCTCGGATCAAACCATTGACTGAGAATTGTTGTAGATAAGAGGAAAGAAATAGAAAAAATAACCGCTAAAAAAAAGATTGCGTAAATGGTTAAACTTAAATTAGTAAATTCAAAGAAAGAAATATCTTTAAAGTCTCTTTTATTTCTAAAGATTATTTGAAGTCTATTTCTGAACCATTTGATAATTTTGTTTCTCAAAACTTTTAATTAGTATAAAATTCATTACAAAAATAAATATTTAATAGCTTCGTTGTAGCTATTACATTAATAAATATATGAGAAAACGTATTTTTATTGCCTTTTTACCATTATTACTATATTCATGTAATTCAATCATTAATACAGCATATGATGATACAACAGCAAGATATAATGCCTACTTTTTAGCTAACGAATCCATTGAAAAGATTGAAAATGACCTTCTTGAATCAACTCTGGAAAATTATGACAGTCTAATTGAGTTAACATATACAATTGATACGAATAAAATTTCTGGATTAAAAGAAAAAAAAGATGACATAATAAAAAAACTTTCAATTTTAATTCAAAGGCACCCTGGGTCAAAATATGTATTTCCTAGTTATGCTCTAATAGGAAAAGCAAGATTACTTTCTCTAGATCTAAATCAGAGTATAACTACTTTAAAATATGTAAACTCAAAATCTGATAATGAACTGGCTAAGCAAATGGCTTTAATTTTTTTAATGAGAGCTTATACTGAAAAAGAAGATTATGCTTCTGCCCAAGAAGTGCTTAATTTTTTACGAAAAAATACAATTGCAAAAAATTTAAAAATTGAATATCACCTAAATNCTCATTATCTATTTAAAAAACAAAATAAGATTGACCTTATACTAAATGAATTATATGAATTAGAAAAAATTGTAAAAAAAAGAAATCTATTAAATAAAATTTATTTTGGAATAGGACAGATTCAANTATTAAATAAAGATTATGAATCAGCACAAATTTATTTNAAAAAATGCCTTACAAACAATCCCTCTTTTGCAATGGAGTTCACTGCAAAAATTTTTTATGCAAGAACTCTAGTAAATGTAGATGAAACTGAGACTAGTAAATACTTTTTAAAACTTATTAAAGACAAAAAAAATACTGAAAACCTCTTCAGAATATATTATGAGATTGCAAAATTAAGTGAGTCAAAGATGAAATTTGAAGATGCAATCAAAAACTATAATACTTCAATAAGAAACAATAAAAAAAATAAAAATTTGCTTTTCTATTCTTATAAGAATATAGCTGATATTTATTATAGTAACATCAATAATTTTAAATCAGCTAAATTATATTATGATAGTGCATTAAATAATATAAACAGAGAATTTAAAGGTTATAATAGTTTAAAAGAAAAAAGTGATGTTCTTACAGAACTTGTAGAAAACCTTGAAATCATAAACAATAACGATAGTCTAATAAATTTGACGTTAATTCCAGAAATAGAATTAAATGAAATATTAGAACAAACTTTAAAATTAAATTCTGAAAAAAAAAAGAAAGAAAAAGTTAGAAATAGCCAACAAAACTTTCTTCAAGATAATCCTAAAATTATCATTGCTAGTAACTCTGACGGACAGTGGTATTTTGATAATGAATCTATGAAAAGTATTGGCAAAAATGATTTTCAAAGAATATGGGGTAGTAGANAGTTAAAGGATAATTGGAGAATAATGTCTAAAATAAGTTTTAGTAATGAGTACGAAGAGTCTATAGTTATTCAAAATAACANTGATGAAGGTAGTGAAGTTAATAAGGATGAGGAGAATAATATTTTAAATTTAAAATCATCATTACCCTTCGAACAAAGTGATAAGGATAAATTAATTAAAGAAATTGAAAAAGCATATTACAATATTGGCAAAATATATATTCAAAAACTCAATGAACAAGAGCAGGGCATAGAAACTTATATGGAGTTTATTGAACGATTTAAATCTTCAGAATATTTAGCAGAGATTTATTATCAGCTTTATCTGATAAGTGAAGATAGAGAAAAATATAAAAATCTAATTTTAAATAATTATTCAGAAACTGATTATTATAAACTCATTATTAATCCTAATTATCAAATTGATGAATTTCAGGAGTTAAATCTATTAAAAAGAATTTATAATGATTTATATGAAAATTTAAAGGCAGGAAATAATTTCTACGTAATCAATAAAGTTGATTCGTTAAAATTAAAATATGAAAAAAATCCATTCTATGAGAATATTTTATTATTGCAATTAATTGGTAGAGGTAAAGAAGCTGGTAATTTTTCATTACAGTTTGAACTTAAAAGGTTTCTAAAAAATGCTGTTGGAAAATCAGCTATTAGTTATGCTTCTACATTATTAAAGTCCGCAGAAGAAGTACACAAAAGTTTTATATTTAGCGGAATTCCAAATTTCAAAAATAACTTAGATACCAATTACTATTTTTTCATTTTTTCTAGTGAAGATTTTAGACAAATCTTTAATGACAGATTAAGAAATCTTTTAAATAAAGTTAATTTACCTGAAAGTATATATGAATTTGAATTAAGAGAAGGAGTTAATTTTGATATAGTATATCTTGAAAGTAAAGAAAACTTACAGATTCTTGAGTCTGAATTCAATTCATCTTTATCTATTGAAGAATCAAATGGAAATACTAATTTTGTTGTAGGTGAAAAAAATATGAACTTAATTTTTAGATCAAAAAATTATATTGAATTTAAAAAATTTTATAAAAAGTGAACAGATCAAAAAATATTTTAAATAAAGTCTGGATTATATTGATTTCCGGAATATTATTTATTCTTTTTTTTATAGTATCAGTTAATTATAACTTCTTGAATCTTTTTGGAGGAATGCCTAGTTTGCAGGATTTAGAAAAACCTGAATCAGAGCTTTCTTCAGAACTATATTCAAGTGACAACAAATTATTAGGTAAATATTTCAGATATAATAGATCGCCTGTAAAATTTAATGAGTTATCAGATGAATTAGTAACAACATTATTAGTTACAGAAGACATAAGATTTTATGAGCACTCCGGAATAGATTTGAAGGGGTTAGTGAGAGCTAGTTATGGAGTTCTTAAAAACGTAGCTACATTTGGATCAAGTGGCTTAGAGGGTGGCGGTAGTACAATCACACAACAACTTGCTAAAAACTTATTCAAAATAAGAAGAGAAAAAAAAGGAAAACTTAGTGGAGTTCCATTTTTAGGATTGATTATATCAAAAGTAAAAGAGTGGATTGTAGCTGTAAAACTTGAGGAGTTTTATACTAAAAAAGAAATTCTAGCTATGTACTTAAATACAGCTGAATATGGAAGTAATTCTTATGGAATAAAGGTGGCCGCTAAAACATATTTTAATAAACTCCCCTCAGAATTAAATTATAATGAATCATCAATTATTGTAGGCCTATTAAATAAACCTACAAAATACAACCCATATTTTAATCCAGATAATGCTGTTGAAAAAAGAGCAGAAATATTCTACAACTTATTTAAATATAATATTGTAGATCAAACAGCATATGACTCTTTAAAGATGATGGATCTTGAGCTTAGCTATAAAGTTGAAAATCAAAATGTTGGTCAAGCTACATACTTTAGAACAGTAGTTAGAAACTATTTAATAAACTGGGCCAAAGAAAATGGTTATGATTTGTTTTCCGATGGACTTAAAATCTATACAACAATAGATAGTAGACTTCAAGATCATGCAGAAAAAGCAGTCCACGATCAAATGAAAAGATTACAATCTATTTTTAGTAAACATTGGGAAGGAAGAAACCCATGGATTGATGAAAAAGGATTTGAAATTAAAGATTTTCTTGAGAATACAATCAAAAGAACAGCTTACTATAAAAGACTATTAAAAGCTAATGAAAACGATACAGTATTAGTTTTCGAAAAACTTAATGAAAAGAAAAAAATGAAAGTGTTTGGTTGGGAAGGTGAAATTGATACTGTTTTTAGCATAATGGACTCATTAAAATATTATAAAAACTTTTTACAAGCTGGATTTGTTTCCATTGAACCAAAAACCGGATATATAAGAGCCTGGGTTGGAGGAATTAATCATAAATATTTTAAATATGATCATGTAAAACAAGGCAGAAGACAACCCGGATCAACAATAAAACCAATTGTTTATGCAGCAGCAATTGATAATGGCTATTCACCTTGCTATCCAGTAGTAGATGCTCCTGTAGTTTTTGAATTACCTGGTCAAGATCCACCATATTGGAGGCCAGATAATCATAATAGTAAATGGACAGGAGAAACAATGACTCTTAGAAAAGCAATGGCTAAATCTGTTAATTCGATTACAGCGTTCATGACAAAAAAACTTTCTCCTCAAACTGTTGTAGACTATGCAAAAAAGTTAGGAATACAAAGTAAACTTGATCCTGTTCCAGCAGTATGTTTAGGCGCAGGGGGAGATGTTTCTTTATTTGATTTAGTAGGTGCTTACAGTACATTTATTAATAAAGGAATATGGACAGAACCTTTTTTTATATCAAGAATTGAAGACAAGTACGGAAATCTAATTCAGGAATTTGTTCCTACAAAACAAGAAGCTTTAAGTGAAGAGACTGCATATTTAATGCTTCATATGCTTAAAGGATCAAAAGAAGAGGAAGGTGGCACAGCAAGGGGTTTAAATCCTGAGTTAACTTTAAATAATGATGTTGGAGCTAAAACTGGAACAACCCAGAACGCATCTGATGGGTGGTTTATTGGAGTTACACATAATTTAGTTTCTGGTGCTTGGGTAGGTGGAGATGATAGAAGTATTCATTTTAGAGAATGGGCTTTTGGTCAAGGCGCTAGAACAGCGATGCCTATTTGGCAGCAATATATGTTAGATGTTTATGGTGATGCAGATCTTGGAATAAGTAAAGGAACATTTGATAAACCAACAAAAATAATTAATGTTGAAATGGACTGTTCAGCATATAATAATGATATTAGGTCAGACTCACTAGACTCAATACTAGATAAAATTGACGCATCCGATATATTCTAAGAATGGATAGTTTAAAAAAGATTGATATTCCTAACTCTCCGGGAGTTTATAAATTCATAAATAGAGATAATAAAATAATTTATGTGGGAAAATCTAAAAATTTAATGAAAAGAGTAAAAAGTTATTTTCAAAAAGATCTAAATAAGAAAATAACAAATATGATAAAAGAAACTAAAACTATTGATTTTATTATATCAGAATCAGAGCATGATGCTTTATTATTAGAAAATAATTTAATTAAAGAGAATAAGCCTAAATATAACATTTTATTAAGGGATGATAAGACGTTCCCCTATATAGCAATTTCTAAAGATAGGTTTCCTAAAATTTACTCTACAAGAAAAATTAATCATAAAAAAGAGGAAATTTTTGGTCCATATACCAATGTAAAATCAATGAGATCAATTCTTAAATTGATTAAAACCCTTTATAAGATAAGAAATTGTAATTATGTGTTGAGTGAAGAAAATATAGATAAAAACAAATTCAAGGTATGTTTAGAATATCATTTAGGAAACTGTAAAGGCCCATGTGAAAAATACCAAGAAGAAGAAAATTATCTTAACGAGATAAACGAGATAAGAAATATATTGAAAGGAAGAACAATTGAACTTGCTAATTCATTAAAAAAAGAAATGAATACCTATTCAAAAGAACTAAATTTTGAAAAAGCACAAGAAATAAAAGATAAAATATCTCAGATTGAACAGTTTACATCAAAATCAATTGTTGTAAACTTTAAAGTAAATAATCTAGATGTTTTTGGCTTAATGGATGATGATAATTATTACTATGTCAATTTTATGAAAATAAATAATGGTATGATAATTGGATCAGAAACTATTAAAGTAAAGAAAAAAATAAGCTTCAACTATAGTGAAATAGTTCAAATACTTACTGACTTAAAAATTAAATATGGGAGTATTGAAAACGAAACAATTTCAAATATAAGTTTCAAGAAATACTTACCAGAGGATCTTAGTTCCTATGTTCCAAAGGTAGGAGACAAAAAAAAATTGATAGATATGAGCTTAAAAAATGTTCTTTTTTATAAGAAAAATCTTTATAATGAGAAAAAAGAAAGAAAGACAAAAAAAATATCAGTACTNGTTGACTTAAAAACTAAACTAAATTTAAAAAAAGTTCCATTTCATATAGAATGTTTTGATGTATCAAATATCCAAGGGAAAAATACTGTTGCTTCTATGGTATTATTTAATGATGGCTATCCTAATAAAAAAGAATATAGAAAGTTTAAAATCAATAATGTAGATAAACCTGATGACTTCGAATCAATGAGAGAAGTCGTAAAAAGAAGATATTCAAGATTAATAAAAGAGGAAAAAAATCTTCCTGATTTAATTATTATTGATGGAGGAAAGGGTCAATTAAGCTCTGCGTGTGAGGTCTTAAAAAAGCTTAATATTTATAATAAAATAAACATTATTGGTATAGCTAAAAAATTAGAAGAAATATATTTTCCGAATGACTCTGTGCCAATTCTTCTTGGGAAAAAATCTGAACAATTAAAGCTTATTCAGTCTATTAGAAATGAGGCTCATAGATTTGCAATAAATTATCATAAACAATTAAGAAGTAATACTTTTTTAATATCAGAACTTGATTTAATAGATGGAATAGGAGAGAAAACAAGAATGAAATTAATCAATAAGTACAGTTCTTTAGAAAACATCAAAAAACAAACNAAAAATGAACTGATTAATACAATAGGAATAAAAAGAACTAACTCCCTTTTACAATATATAAAGTCTAGTATTCCCAAAGATTAGCTTCCCATTCCATAAGATCTTGCTCAACCTTAAAGCTAGCCATTATACCTTCTTTTCTTGATCTAGCATANAGCTCTGAAACTCTAATATCATCNGCGTTAGCAATCTTAACTATAATTCCTTTAAATAATCTTAAAAGAAAAGCGTCNCCTAAATTTTTGTGCTGGGCAATNTTATTTTCATTATACCANATTGCATCTCTGTTCATTGACTTAAATAAATTATACAAATCAATAAACCTAAAAGAAGCTATAGGNTTTTCAAAGCCTGCAGGATTATAAAAACTNTCTCCNGGCANATACATNGTNATTGNTTGNATATCNAAATAAATTCTTGAGTGNATTCTNTCAAAATATAGNTCTTCTTTTATNTCAAAAATTGAAAATTCTCTTTTAGGTATAAANATAGGGCCNGTTTCAACTTCCTCAACTTCTTCTNCAAAAGGGTCATCTTCTTCAAAACCCGCAAATGGATCATCAAGATCAAAACCAAATNCTTCTTCCTCTTCTNNNTCCTCNTCAACTTGTTGTATATTTTCTATAAATTCTTCTCTTGCCATAACATTAGAATCATTTACTGAGTCACTNTTATAAGGNATTAAAACACCTCTNTCTACAGCTTCAATAATAATTTTTGANATCTCTCTGTTTCTAGCAAAGAAAGGTTTGTTTTGTTTCTCTTTTAGGTCAACNCTACGCCATAAAGTNTTCTTCCACATCAAATAGGATTCATGTACCTGNCTTAGAGAAAGAGGATTATATCCATTAGACTCTGCGCTAACCTGAGAATATGAGTTNTCTACAGTTAATACAGACAATAAAACATAAAGTACAAGAATCTTATTTAGCTTTTTCATAAATTATTTTAATGGTATTGTTATGTATCTAGGTGCAAAGTTTTTAAACTCTTCAACTTCACCTCTGAAGTTAGCTCTTGCAACCCTTTTTATTTCAATTACAATATTATCCCCTTTTCTTTTTCCAGCAAGCCTATTTAAGTTAACATCTTTACTATTAACTCTTTGTCTTGAAACTCCTCTACCTGCCCTTACTAGATTTATCTCCGCCTCTCTAACTTGAAATCTTGCATCTTTAGGTAAAAATTCAGCAAAACTAGCATCAGCAATTGCATCCAAGCTAAAGCTTGGAGTACTTACCGGGATGCCTGTTTTAGCATCAATTTCTTTACCTCTAATTCTGGCTTTAATCTCAGGCGCAGGAATTTGTCTAACACCAAAGGACTGTGACCCTATAAAGTTGCCAGCATTACTTACATTTAAATCAACCTTTTTCGACTTAGGAATGATTGTAACTTGACCAGATTTTGATCCTCTGATTACATCTCCTCCTCTTGCAGAGAATGTAGGATTATACTCTGATCCTAACGCAGGTACATTAACAGTAATTTCGTTACCACAATTAAGATATAGTGCTTGTACTGATGCAGACTGAATTTGAATTACTGGTCTAGCAACAAAATATTCAACTGTATCAATAAAAGTGGTGTCTCTTCCTCCAGGAAGGGTTACGCTAATGGTTCCAATATAACTCTGCTTTGATAAACCTTCTCTATCGTACTGACCTCCTTTTGCAGTAAATTCGTAGTATCCTCTTCCGTTAGAAACTTCCAAAGTATCTCCATCAGCAGTCATTGTAGGAACAATAGCTGAGGATGCAGCTGATAAAAATAATTGCGTTCTGTATTTAGCTCCAGCAGCAACAACTTTTTGCTCTGGTAGTGTTGTTAAAGAAACAACATCAAACTTTAAATCTGCAGCACCAACAGAAGCAGCAAGTTTATCTAAAGCCTTAATTTCTAAATTGATTATCTCAGATTGAAGTTGACTTATGGTTGCAAGACCTGCCCCTGCAGAAGTTCCATAACCAAAATTCAATGATCTAAATGAAGGATCAAGTGGCGGAGCGTCATCATATAATGGAATTTGATCTGCATTACGTGCAAGGTCTACAA
>NZVP01000019.1 GCA_002697405.1 Flammeovirgaceae bacterium | reverse complement strand
AAAAGAAAAAATATAAGTCTTGATGAAGATTCTTCTGATAGTGAAGAAAGCAAAACTCTAGATTTTACTGAGGAAGATTAATAATTATTTATAAATTTACTCTCACAAAATTTTTAATAATGAATTTTATAGTTTCGTCCTCATATTTACTAAAAAACCTTAATGCAATAAGTGGAGTAATTACATCTAACCCAGTTGTACCCATTTTAGAAAATGTTTTATTTGAAATTGAAGGAGGTAATTTATTAATTACTGCATCTGATTTACAAACTTCAGTTATGGTAGAATTACAAGTTGAGTCAAAAGAAGATGGTAGTGTTGCAATTCCTGCTAAAATTTTGATTGAAACACTTAAGAATTTGCCTGAGCAACCTGTCACATTTTCAATTGATGATCAAAATTATAATATTGAAATTAATTCAGACAATGGAAGGTATAAATTAGCAGGAGAAAACTCTGCTGATTTTCCTAAAGTCCCAAGTATTAGTGATGGTTATTCCTCTGAAATTAATTCTGATGTTTTAAATTCTGCTATATCAAATACAATTTTTTCTACTAGCACTGATGAATTAAGACCAGCAATGACCGGGGTATTTTTTAAATTAGCTTCAGCTGGATGTACATTTGTTTCAACTGATGGTCATAGATTAGTTAAATATATTAGAACAGATATTAAAGGTGATGAAGTTGATCATGATATGATACTTCCTAGAAAATCTCTCAATCTTCTTAAATCTATATTACCTTCTGATAGTTCATCTGAAATTAAGTTAGAATTTAATGCTTCAAATGCTTATTTTTCTTTTGAAAATATAAAAATGGTTTGCAGACTTATTGATGAAAGATATCCTGATTATGACAATGTGATACCAAGTGATAATTCAAATAATGTTACAATATCAAAACCTGAAATTTTAGGTTCATTAAAGAGAATATCTATTTACGCAAACAAAACTACTAATCAAGTAAGATTTAAAATTTCTGGATCTGAAATTTTAATTTCTGCAGAAGATCTTGACTTTTCTAATGAAGCAAATGAAAGAATTTCATGTGATCACGATGGAGATGATATAGAAATAGGCTTTAATGCAAAATTTTTAATTGAGATGCTGTCAAATATAGAATCTGATAAAGTTATATTAAAGCTTTCTGAGCCTAATAGGGCTGGATTATTAATTCCAGAAGATATAAATGATAATGAAGATATTACAATGCTTGTTATGCCAGTAATGTTGAATGATAATGCATAATATACTATTATTTTTCATATCTATCTTTTTCAACTTTTCAAATGAAATAGAAAACACCTCATGGATACATTCTGATAATGGAATTTACGAATTGAGAATATATTCTGATAAATATTTTTCTTCTACTAAATATAATTTAGAATCAAAGGAATTTATTAGTACTATGGGAGGTTTATATTCTTTAGAAGATGTTTATTATGAAGTATTAGAATTTAATTCTAAGGATTCATCTAAAGTAGGTGATACTATTTTTTATTCTAATATTAAAATAAAAATGAAAAATGATTCTGGTAGTATGAAAATCGATGGAAAAGAATTCTCTAAAAATACTGATGAAAATAATCTTAGCGGTTCTTGGTTAATGAGCGGAATAGAAAGAAGGGGAGAGATGAGAATGAGAGATGTAAATAGACCACGAAAAACAATGAAAATTTTAGCTGGAAATAGATTTCAATGGATAGCTTATGATATATCAAAAAAAGGATTTTATGGAACCGGTGGAGGTACATATACAGCTGTAGATGGCAAGTATGTTGAGAATATTGATTTTTTTTCTAGAGATTCTAATACCGTTGGTAAATCTTTAGAATTTGATTTTGAAATCAAGGATGGAGATTGGCATCATAAAGGGTTCAGTTCTAAAGGTGATCCAAAATATGAAATTTGGACACAGAGAAAACAATAATACTTTATTTGCGCATGTGGCGGAATTGGTAGACGCGCTAGGTTGAGGGCCTAGTGACTTATTTTAGTCGTGGAAGTTCGACTCTTCTCATGCGCACAAAATACTATCCAAATAATGAAGATAATTTCATTGCTACTGTCATTTCTCCGCTAATTTTCATCTTNCCTGACATAAAAGCTCCCATAGAGTCCATTTCTTTATTTAAAATTTTTTCAAAATCATCATTTTCAATAGTAATTGTACAATCCGCTTCCAAATTTTCATTATTAATTATTGTTGGAATTACTGTATCATCAATAAATATACAACCATCATTAAAAACAAATTTTATTTTTGATTCAATTTTACCAGAACTNNTTTCTGATAATTCTTTTACTTTTGACGTTATATCATTTAGTTTCATAATTTTTAATTTAAAATTTTAATTTCATACATAGATGGCCACCATTTGCCAGTTATAATTATAGAATTATTTATTTTGTTATACGCAATTCCATTCATTACATCTATTTTATCATTATAATTTTTTCTGTTAAATATATTTTCAACATTTATTCTTCCTGTAACTAAACCTGAAATTGGATCAACTATTAAAATAATATCTTTACCATAAATGTTACAATATAATTTTCCATCGATAATTTCTAACTCATTTATATTTTCAACTTTACCATCATTATCATAAACTTCTATCGTATTTTCAATTTTAAAAGTTTGAGGATTTCTAAAGTAAATTTTTTCAGTACCATCACTCATAACTAATTGATTATTNAAGGTTGATAATCCCCATCCTTCAGATTGATAATTAAATTCTCCTATTTTTTCAAAAGTATCTAAATCATATTTAAATCCNTTCTTACTTTTCCATGTAAGCATATAAAGAGTTTTGTNATAAATTGTGATTCCTTCAGCAAAATAATTATCATTAATATTTATTTCATTTTTAATATTCCCATTTATTAAATTTATCTTTCTCAAGAATGATTTTCCATATTGTCCCGAGCTTTCAATAAGATCATTATTATACAATAAAAGTCCTTGGGTGTATGTATTAATATCGTGAGGTAATATCTTTAAAACTTCATAGTTAATTGATCTTGGTTTTTCTTTTGGATAGATGTAAATATTCTTAATATCAATCTCAGTTTTATCATTTGATAATTGTCTAATTATTTTAATTTGATTTTTTCCGTATTTATTAAAAGTATTACTAGATATTTTATAAGAATCTTTAAAATTTATAGTATCATTTTCTAGAATCAAAATAGAATTAATTATTTCATTATCAGTTTTAACTTCAATATGAATTGAATCTCCTTTTACAAAAATTTCACTGTTAGATGGAGAAATAACTGTACTTATTGACTTTATTCTTGGAGATAGAGACTTATTTTTTCGTTCTGTTTCACAAGAACTAAAAATTAAAATAAATAAGAAATATATATATCTAAATTTCATCTAATAATTTTTTTCCCTTTTCAGTTAAGTTAAAACCTATTCCTATTTCTCTACTTTCATAGTTTATTATGGAAATCTTTCTTATTAGCTTTTTACTAACTAAAGATGAAAATGATCTGCTTAATGATGCTTTTGATCTTTTTAAAAATTTACATTCTCCTCTTATAATTCCTCTTTTATGATTTCCTTCTTTTCTAATATATTTTCTTTTCTTAATCTCAAATTTTTTTCTTTTATCACTCATGCTATCAAAAATAGAAGATGAATAATCTATAAATTTATCTTTAGGCTTTATACCAAAATAATTAACTATTGGTTCGTAAAAATATATATGTGCATGTGAATTTGAATCTAATTCAATAAAACCTAGTCTTGTTTTAAACTGATTTTTTTTTATTTTTTCTGAATTCTTTTTTATTTCAAGAAGGTCATCAATAGATGAATTAATTAAATCAATTTTCTTTTCTTTATTAGGTGTAAATTTTTCTATTGCATCTGAGTTAATGCTTAAATTTTCATTATTTAAATTATTTAATGATTTATTTAGAATGAATTTTTGAAGTTTTGATAAATACAATTTTATACTGTTATCGTATAAAATTATTTTTTTTCTTTCTAATTTCCAAAAATTCCACTTCCTCCCTCAAACTCAGAGGAATCAAATCCTCCTCTTTGTCCACCTCTTCTTTTATTTTGATTAATTCTATACTGGAAAGATAATCTAAATTCTTGCGTTCTTCTCCATGCATATTCTCCTACAGTAAAATAATTATCCCCTGGTTTACCTCCTCTTTCATATCTTCTAAGTCTTGATTTCGTGAGGTCTCTAACTGTAAAACTTAATGTGCCTCTTTTGTCTTTTAAAATATCTTTAGAAAGACTTAAGTCTATACCGTATGATGAAAAGTTCTTTCCTTGAGGTGAATCAGATGGGCCTCTGTAATCAAATGTTACCTGACCCTCAAGTTTATTATCAAACATTTTTATATTATTACTAAGTCTTGTTCTCCAACTATAGGACTTTGAATAAAAGTTTTGGTTCTTATAATTACCATCAGTTTCTGAATTAAAAAAGTTAAATGAACCAGTAGTTCTAAATTTTTTGGAAAATTCAATAGAACCATTCAGCTCAATCCCATATGCATTGGTGAACCCTAGGTTAACTGGTTTGAAAACAGAATACCCATTATCATTAACATCAAAAATTCTTTCGATCTCATCTTCAGTATGTCTGTAATATGTTCCTATATATATATTTCCTGAATTAAATTCTTTTAGAAAACCTAGCTCATAAGAGTCTGTAAGTTCAGGTTCAAGAAATGGATTTCCTTCCCAATTAAACCTTCCATCACTCAATCCCCAAAAAGGATTTAAATCCCAAAACCTTGGTCTTCTTAGTCTCTTACTATAACTGAGTTGGAAAGATGTATTTTTTGATAATTCATAAGTTAAAAATGCAGATGGAAACCAATTAGAATATTTTAGACTAGTCTCTTGATTATCGCTTTCCATATTAGCATAAAAGTCAGTGTCTTCAAATCTTATTCCTAATTGATATGAAAGATTTCCAGTTTTATTTCCAGCTTGTAAATAAAAAGCATTAACATCCTGATAATAATCATAGTTATTTGTTGGAGGAATATTTATCCAATTATTATCAAATAATTGTTCAGCATAATAATCACTAGCCATTCTATCATAATCTCTTTTATATCCTAATTCTATTTTACCATTATTATCATTTATAGGATGGGTATAATCAACTCTAATGTTTTGGTCATACCTTGAACCTTCCTGAAATGATCTTTGTTCTAGTCTAGGCTCATTATAATAGCTGCTATTTTCTGAATCATTATCACTCCATGAAAAGTCAANCTTAAAATTTTGACCTCTTTTTTTAAAGTTTTTAGTATATGAAACACTATAACTTAAATTATTACTTAAATCATCAGATGTTTCAATTCTTGTGTTTCTAGCAATTTCGTTATCTAATATATCATAGTCTATGTAACTATTATTTTCTTCTGAATCTCTATCACTAAACCTAGATCCAACTGAAAAGGTAAAAATGTTATTTTTATTTGGGAAAAATGAAATTCCAGCCCTTCCTCCAAATGATAAACTGTTATTTAGATTATCTCTATCAATATAGGATGAATAAGTTGTATCAGATAGAAAGTAATTTGAATTACTATAACCTCCACCCTTAGTTTCCCTTTGATTTAAACTAATTGATGCAAATACAGAAAATTTTGATTTTCTATAATTAAAATTTGTTGAAATTCCATTTTGAGTAGGATAGCCTGTATTTAAATTTATTGACCCATTTAATCCTTTAAGTCTTTCTTTTTTTAATATGATATTTAATATTCCAGAAGAACCTTCTGCACTATATCTTGAAGAAGGNTTAGTTATTATTTCTACTTTNTCAATTTCATTACCTTGAAGCTGTTTAAAAGCATTTGGACCACTAAAACCCATCATACTTGCAGGTTTGCCATCAATTAATATTCTAACGCTTTGAGAACCTCTTAAACTAATATTTCCTTCAATATCTAAATCAATAGATGGAATATTTTCTAAAATTTCCTCAGCTGTTCCTCCTTTATTACTTAGGTCTTTACCAACATTAAAAACTCTTTTATCTAATTTTAGTTCAAGACTGCTTTTTTCTGCTCTGACAGTAACCTCACTTAATGCGGTTGCATCAGATTCTANACTAATTTGCTTTAAATCAACCTCTCTTTGTTCCCTTGTAAAAGGTATACTAATTTTTTTTGATTTGTATCCAATATATGTNATTTCAGCAATTAAGCCCATACCTAGACTATTTGAAGACTCTTTTCTTTCCATTCTGATTTTTTCCATCATCTTTCTTGGATTAATTTCAATTTTAAATTTCCCATTGTCATCTGTAATTCCACCAGATATTAAAATTGAATCTGCAGTAATAACTGAAATAGTTGCATAAGATAAACCATCATTAGACTCTGAGTCAATTAACTTACCTTTAACAACCATATTTGGTATTTGAAAATTTTGTGAAGAAGAACTTCGGCTCCACTGTGATCTATCTTGAGAATAAATATTTATAGTCACAATAATTAAAATAATAGATAATATATATTTCATATTTTATTTTTGTTGAGTATACGGGGTTAGATGTCAATAGTTTTTAAAACTTGCTTAGAACATGCTCAAACTGATTAAAAATAAAATGAACAAAAATGCACCTATACTTTGCATTATACTCATCAAAGAAAAATATTTTAATCCTTTTGATAAATTGAGGTCAGTTTGTTTAGTAACTATCCAGAAGTATGAATCATTNACATGAGAAATCATCATCGATCCAGACCCTATGGATAATATTATCATTGTTAATTCATATATACTAAAACCAAAATCTGAAATAATAGGAAAAATAATTGAGCTAACTATGATCATTGAAGAAGTACTAGATCCCTGACTTGTCTTTAATAATGCACTACATATAAACCCAATTGAACATAAATAAATTAAACTACTATTATTGATGTTTAAAATATCAGGTAATAATAAGGTGAGTTCAGAATTTTTAATAATATTTCCAAATGCGGCTCCCATTGAGGTTAATAAAACTATTGGAACAAAATCTTTAAATGAATTTTTTAAAATGATTTTAAATTCTTTTTTTCTAGGAATAACTAATGATAATAAAACACCAATGAATAGAGCAGTAATTGGATTACCTAATAAACTAAATATTTTTATTAAATAAATATTATCATAATCAATCAAATTACTTAAAGTATTTAAGCTAATTAAAATTAAAGGAATTATAATACTCAGATATGAAAATATATTAGGCTTACTGAAATCTAAATTGTCATAATTTATTTTTATGTTATTTTTTTTTATTAGAGCTCTAGCAAAAAAATATGCAATTAGTGAAGATGGAATTGATACAATTATACCAAGGATCATTATACTGCCAATTTGATCTAGTAAATTAAAATTGTCAATCATTGCTATTGGACCNGGAGTAGGAGGGATTAAAGTATGAGAAGAGTATAATCCTCCTGATAATGACAAATTTAGACTTGTAAGGGAGAGCGAAGATGAAGATGCAATTGATCTTGAAATACCATTTAAAATTAAAAAGGCTGAATCACAAAAAACAACTGTCCCTATAAAAAGTCCTAATATATTAAGTGAAAATAAAGATTTACTTCTAAATGAATTTAAGATAATATTTCCAAATTTCTTAATTGAGTTTGTTTCTTTTAAAACTTGACCAATTATGCAACTAAAGAAAATTAGTAATCCTATTCCCTTTATTGAATTTATAAATCCATCAAATTGAAATAAAAGGGTATTTATTAATCCTATTTCAAGAAAAACTCCAAGAGAAATTCCTCCAATTAATAAACTTAAAGCTGGGTTTAGCTTAAATTTTGTACTTAATAAAATGATTATTATTATGGATAGAAATAAGTATAATAAAATTAACATTATCCCTTATTCAATGATAATAAATACATTACTGCCATTCTAATTGCTACTCCATTTTCAACTTGATCTAAAATAATAGAATTATTAGAATCAGCAACATCACTATTTAATTCAACTCCTCTATTTATAGGGCCAGGATGCATGATTATTATATTCTTATTTATTTTTTCTAAAAGTTTTTTATTAATACCATAATAAAGACTGTATTCTCTTAGAGATGGAAAGAATTTATTGTTTTGTCTTTCTAATTGTATTCTTAGGACGTTTGCAACATCACACCACTTAAGAGCATTTTCTATATTATTTTCAATTTCTACTCCCATTGAGTTAATATGTTTTGGAATTAGTGTACTTGGTCCACATAACATAACTTTAGCTCCTAATTTTTGAAGAGCATATATATTAGATATTGCTACTCTAGAGTGGGATATATCACCAATAATAGCAATTTTTTTATTTTTAATATTACCAAACTTTTCTCTTATTGTATATGAATCTAATAATGCTTGTGTAGGGTGTTCATGTGTTCCATCTCCAGCGTTAACAACCGAAGCTTCAATATTTTTAGCAACAAAATGAGGCGCTCCAGGATTAGGGTGTCTCATTACTATCATGTCAACTTTCATTACTAAGATATTATTAATTGTATCGAGAAGAGATTCACCTTTCTTTACAGAACTGACAGATGATGAAAAATTAATGACATCTGCAGATAGCCTTTTTTGTGCTAATTCAAATGAAAGCTTTGTTCTTGTACTATTTTCAAAAAAAACATTAGCTATTGTAAGATGGCGAAGTGAAGGAACTTTTTTAATTGGTCTATTTAAAACCTCTTTAAATTTATCAGCAGTATCAAATATTAAATTTATTTCTTCAACAGATAAATTTCTTATACCTAATAAATCTTTTGATAGTAGTTTCTTCATCTATTTATTAATTATCCATATATTATCATTATCAAAGCCTTGTTCAGCTAAATTAACTTCAATCCTATCTGATGTTATTGTATTTATTTTGATGCCACAATAAGTTGGCTCTACGGGAATATCTCTAGTATATTTTCTATCAATTAATACAAGAAGTTCAATTTTTTGAGGTCTTCCAAAATTCATAATTCCTTCCATTGCTGAACGTACAGTTCTTCCGGTGAATAAGACATCATCAATTATTACAACATTTTTATCATCAACTAAAAATGGAATAAAAGTTTCTCTAGCTTGTGGTATTTCATTTGATCTAAAATCATCTCTATAAAAAGTAGTATCCAGAATACCAGTTTCAATTTCTTTTTTAAGAATTTTATTAATATTTTTTTTTATTCTATCTAAAAAATAAATACCTCTTGGTTGAAGACCAATTAGAACAGTGTTTTCAAAATTATTATGATTTTCTATTAACTGATGACAAAGACGATTGATTGTTATTTCTAATCTTTCTTTATTAAACAATCGAGATTTATTCGTCATTTATTTACAAATATAAATTGTATTTAGAAATAACTTGATATCTATCTATTAATTTCAAAATTAGATATAAAAAAAACTCTTTTCTTTTTTTTAATTCTTTGTACACCATAAGAATAATAATTGTCATCATACCAATGATTTGTTCCTTCTGGGTTTGTCTCAGTTTTAATTATTAAATCATCATCACTACTTTCTAAATTTATGGAGGATTCTATATAAAAGTTAGATTCAAAAACTTTATCTCTAATATTAATAATTCCTTTATTAACATAAAACTCAATCAAATTCTTCTCTTTAGTAATGTAATTTTTATATGGGTTTTTATAAAAGGTATTAAGATTTTTTATAGGAGATATTGAACTTGATATTAAATTTCCTTCATTATTCATTTTTATATAAAAATTTATATCATGGGTATATCCACCAAATTTTGGATTGATTTTATTATCATAGGTCCCAGAATATGTATTATAAAAAGGCATGTAGGAGTAATTACTAAACCCATCATTATTGAAGTTTGGTTTAATGCTTTCTGCTGAAAAATGAATCTCATTATTTAAAATGAATAATGTATCAAGATAGAACTCATAACCTAATTTTATTTTTTTAATATCCTGTTTTTTAATTTTTCTTTTTATCTCTTTTTTAAATTCTATGAAAAAATTAGAGATAGATTTGATTTCTAAAAAGTAAATTTCTTTTTTAAACTTTGAAATATCATTTTCAACTAAATTTAATTGAATCCCAATTGATTCTTTAGAATTCTTATTACCTAATAATGATAGGTAAATATCTTTATTATTTTCACTATATATTTTTGATTCAATTATTGAATGATTTTCAGAATCAATAATGTGAGAATTTATTATATCACCATTTAAATCATAAATTTTTCTTTCTATTAAATCGAATCCATTCTTACCTTTATTTGAAATTAAAACATAAAATGATTTAAAGTCTTGCTTGAAAATATTAATTATATCATTGTCATAATATAAATACTCATAAATATTATTTAATTGATTAGTAATTAGATTATAAATCCCAATTAAACTTTTTCCATTTTTAAGATTACCATAAAATACAATTGATCCCTTATAAAAAAGAACATTACTTATTCTTATACTTAATGGTAGTTTAATTTCTTTAAATTCAATTTTGTTAGAGTTTGTATTATAGAATAGGTATAAATATTCTTTTTCATTCGAGTAATTTTTCTTAAAAAGTATTTTATAGTTTTCATTTTCAGAGTAAATTTTATTTATTGAATATGATCTGTCTAATTCAAATATTGTGTCTTGAAGTAAATCTAGACCACGGTCAAAAATTTTTATTTCCCAATTTAGATTTTTGCCAGTTTCAATATCTTTTATAACAAGAATATTATTTTTATTTGACTTAGTATAAAAGTTTCTATCCAATTCTTTTATTTCAAATTGAATTCGTTTTTTTTGGTAAATTATACTGTCTAAATTGCTTTCGGATTTTAAACTTTTAAATGGAATTAAAATAAATAGTAATAAAATGAAAATTTTAATAATAAGGTTTTCTTCTCTAGGGGATATAGTTTTATCTACCCCGGTTCCTAGATTACTCAAAAAAAAATTTCCTAAATCAGAAATACATATCATTACTAAAAAAGATTATAGTTCTATTTATAATTATAATATAAATGTTGATAAGGTAATAGAATTTAAAGATAACTTATTTGAAGTCACGTCAAATCTCAAAAAAGAAAATTATAATTTAATTATTGATCTGCATAATAACTTGAGATCTAACTTTATTAAATTCAGTTTAAAAAAACGATTTTATACCTATAAAAAACAGTTTATCAAAAGATGGTTGTTTACCAATTTTAAAATACAACTTAAAATAAATCATATAACAAAATCATATATAGATTCTTTATCAGGTTTAGGTATATATGATGATAAAGAGGGCTTAGATTTTTATTTGGATGATAATTCATTTAAAAAAGTTAAATCATTACCTGGAATTAATAATAATAATTTTACGGCAGTTGTAGTTGGAGCTAAGCATTTCACTAAAAGATTACCACTAAATAAATTAATAGAATTATGTGATAAAATTAATGGTCCAATTGCTTTAATTGGGGGAAAGGGTGAAATAGCAGTTAGTAAGGAAATAGAAAGTTTTTTTAATTATTCTAGCAGTTCAGAGGTTCCCAATAAACTTAATAAAAAAACCAAAATATTTAATTATTGTGGAAAGCTTTCAATTTTGGAATCAGCATCAATTTTAAAACTCTCTAAAAATGTTTATACCCATGATACTGGTTTTATGCATATTGCTGCTGCTCTTAACAAAAATATTATTTCAATTTTTGGTTCAACTCATCCAAACTTGGGTTTTTATCCATACAAAGCCTCATTTTCTATTATTCAAAACAATAAATTAGAGTGCAGACCATGTACTAAAATAGGCTTATCTAAATGCCCAGCAGGACATTTTAAATGTATGATAGATATAAAGTTTGAATAAATTATTATGAAAAAATTAATTATCGTAAGGCATTGTAAATCTAGTTGGTCAGACCCTTATTTAAGTGACTTTGATAGACCTCTTAATAATAGAGGAATTAATGATGGGAATTTGATGTCTGATTTTTTATCAAAAAAAATTTCTGATATAGACTTATTATTATCCAGTTCATCAAATAGAACAGTTTTAACCTCTAAATTTTTTATTAAAAAAATAAATATTAATGATATAAAATATGATGATAGCTTATATCACGCTAATTCTGATATCATTTTAAATAAAATTAAAAAAACAAATAATAAGTTAAATCAACTAATGATAATTGGACATAATCCTGGGTTAACCTCTTTGATTAATTATTTATCTAATATTAGATTATATAATTTACCAACAACAGGCATAGCTATATTTAATCTTAACTCTAAAAGTTGGAATGAAATTACCTCACCTAAATATTTGGAACTAGATCTTATAAAATTTCCAAAAGATTTAAAATCATAAGATATATTCACTCAAATCTTTATTTTGAGTTATTGAATCTAATTTATCTTGGACCATTTTTTTAGTAATAACAATTTTTGCATTAGGTCCGATTTTTTCAGGAATATCAAAAAGAATTTCATTTAATAATTTACTCATTACTGTGTGAAGTCTCCTAGCTCCTATATTTTCAATTTCTGAATTAATAATAAATGCTTTATTTGAAATTTCTTCTAAAGCGTCTTTATTAAAAATTATTTCAACATTTTCAGATTTGATTAATGCTGTATATTGTTTTGTAAGTGAGTTTTTAGGTTCACTTAATATTTTAAGAAAATCTTCTTGAGTAAGGTTATCTAGTTCTACTCTTATTGGAAATCTTCCTTGTAATTCAGGAATTAAATCAGATGGTTTAGATAAATGAAAAGCTCCTGCAGCAATAAATAGTATATGATCTGTTTTAATAACACCATATTTTGTAGTTACTGAAGTTCCTTCAACAATAGGTAAAAGATCTCTTTGTACACCTTCTCTACTTACGTCTGGTCCACTACCTTTTTTTGAGTTTCCACTAATTTTATCTATTTCATCTATAAAAATAATTCCTGTATTTTCAGCTTTTTGTATTGCTTCTTCCTTTACTTCATCCATATCGATTAATTTTGAAACCTCAGCTTCTAGAAGGATTTTTTTTGCTTCTCCGATTGAAACTTTTCTTTTTTTATTTCTTTTCGGCATCATATTACTAATCATATCTTGAAGATTAATCATTGAGGATTCATCCATCATTCCTCCTCCAACCATTCCAATTCCAGAATTAGATGGTTTTTGAACATTTATTTCAATTTTTCTGTCATCTAACTCTCCACTAATTATTTTTTCTTTAAACTTATCTCTAGTCTTCTCATTAATTTCCTTATCATCTTTATTGCTATTTTTTTCTAGACTTAAATTAATATTGGACTGTACTTTATTTATTGGTGGAATTAATATATCTAAAATTAAATTATTGACACTCTCTTCAGCTTTTAGTTTAACTTCTTCTTTTTTTATTAGTTTAACAAGATTTACTGATTGTTCTACAAGATCTCTTACCATACTTTCAACATCTCTACCAACATATCCAACCTCAGTAAATTTAGATGCTTCAACTTTTGTAAATGGAGCATCTGAAAGTTTAGCAAGTCTTCTAGCTATTTCTGTTTTACCAACACCAGTTGCTCCAATCATTAAAATATTATTAGGTATTATTTCATTTTTAATTTCACCATCAACATTCATTCTTCTCCATCTATTTCTCAAAGCAATTGCTACATTTCTTTTTGCTTCAGCTTGTCCAATAATATATTTATCCAGTTGAGTGACAATTTCTTGTGGAGTCATATTCTTTATTTTTTCCATATCCATAATTACTTTCTTTTCAGTTCATAGTTAATCGAAATATTATTAGAACTTGATATTGAATTCAAAATTAATCTAGAATAGTTTAATTTAAACCTTTTTAATACTAATTCTAATCCATAGGAAATTCCTCTGAGTTTATCAGGGTTATTAAGTTTAAACCCAGTATCATTTTTCAAATTATATCCTAACATAATATTTAAATATTTTGATAATAGAACCTCTATACCTAATGAAAAGTTTTCTTTTTCATAACTTTTCTGAGAATTCATATAAGTTAAAGAAAATCTAAGAGGCATATATTCTGGTTTAAATGATGTTCCAATTTTAATATTTGATGGTATTAATAATTGATTTTCTCCTAAAAGAAATCCAATATTAGAAAATACAATCGCAATATTAAATTCTTTATTCACATAAGGGGTAAAATTTGCACCTAAATCAATTATTAATCCAGAATTGGAAGTATTATATAGTTTTGAATAAAAGTATTTTAAATTAGATCCTATTGAAAACTTTGAAATTTTATATGATTTACTAAATGTCAATAAGTATTCTTTTGGATAGAAGTCACCGTTGTAATTACCAAAGTTATCGTAACCGTCAAATTTTCCATGAGAAAAATATTTTATTCCAATTCCATAATTTCCTAAAAAGTTAGAACTATCTGAAAATAAAATACTTGATGAGTTTATATCTAAAATATAATTTAGATAATTTATTGATATAGATCGTTCTTTAATTAGTGAAGGATTGATGAAGAAATAACCATGATCTAAAGAAATATTATTTCCTCCCAGTGCATTGATTTTTGAATTGTCTGTAATTTCTATAAAGTTCAATACATTCTCTTGAGATAAGATTTGAATTGAATGAACAATATGGATGATTGGTTTAAAGGGTTTACCATTTTGTACGAATTTCTTGAAAATAAAATATGAAGTAATAATTAATATTGGTAAATAAAGACCTACAATTCTTGTAGAAATGGAAATGCCTAAACTGATACTAAGAAAAATCTTATTATAACTATTTTGTTTTTTAAAAAAGTTAAATGCTGCTAGAAGGATGAATGGAATTGTAGAAAGAAAAATTATATCCTTAGGATTGAAAAATGAATGTGCAAAGATTCTGGGATGTAGTGAATATATGAGAGTGGAAAAAATTGCTTTATTTGTACCATTAAATAAATTCTTTGCTAAAAAATAGAATGCAATGATACTAATAAAAAAAAATGAGAAAATAAGCTTATGCCGCATTTGGAATACTTCTCTAGTGTTGTCATAGTTAAAGAATTCTTCTATAATTCCAGCT
>NZVP01000018.1 GCA_002697405.1 Flammeovirgaceae bacterium | reverse complement strand
GCAGGTCCAACAGATCTCCATTTAAGTCCATTTAATGAAACTTTATCCAAATAATTGGTTTCTGATTTGTTTTTTTTCTGAGATATAGAATCAGGACTAAATAATAGAAATAATAATAAAAAGGTTAAAGTGGTTCTCATAATTGTTGGGTTAATTGAATAAATAAAATTATTTACAAATCTAATCTACCAATATCTAGGGTAAAATTCAAGTGAGAGGTAATCCATAAAGATTAAAATTTTTTACTAGGCTTAATTCTCAAATTATATCTATAATTTTTTCTGTATTATTATTAAAAAAAAATGAATCACCTTTTTTTTTATCTAATAAAATTTTTCCTATTGGAGAAGAAAGGGATATTAGATAAATAATTTGATTATTCGAGGTGAATGATCCTAAGCCAATAGATATTAAATAATAATTTGTATTTGTAATTACTAAACTACCATAATTAACTGATTTATATTTTTTATTTCTATCAAGTAATTCAATTTTTTTTAGTTGATTGTTTTTTTGAATAAGTTGATTGTTTAGCTTATCATGTTCAATCTGCATTATAGCTCTACTAGTCTCAAATTTATCTCCAGCACTACTCTTTGAAATATCATTTTTCTCTTCAGTTAAAATATTTAGCTCATTTTCTATTATTAATATTTTTTTCTTTAAGAAAATGATAATTTCATTTAATAATTTATCCTTAAGCATAAATTAAATTCCTAATTATGTGAGTCGACTATCATTTTGACAAATTCTCCAACCTTTGAGGAATCTAGCCATCGAGAAACAATAACCATATCATGATCTGGAATAACTATAATATAATTTCCACCAAAACCAGAACCATAGTATATGTTTTCCGGTAATCCCTTCCAATATCTATCCCCCCTATTTAACCACCACATGTAACCATATGAAGGGTTATTTTCAGATGGAACTCTTATCTTTTTAATCCAGTCAGATGATATAAGTCTTTCTCCATTCCACACTCCCTCTCTTAAGAAAAGTAATCCAAATCTAGCATGGTCCTCAGAATTTATGAAGATTCCACCTCCAAAGTGACCACCACCACTAACTGATTGAACATTTACTCCATCCATTACCACCATTGAATTTTCATATCCATACCACCTCCATGTTGAGGAAGCACCTATTGGATCCATAATATTTTCTTTTAGTACTGCAGGTAAAGGTTTTCGAAAAACATTGAGTAATGAAAAGGATAATAAATTTACCCTCACATCATTGTACTTGTATGCCTGACCTGGAGGCAAAAGCTTCTGCTTTTTAATTTCTTCAAGAGAAAGTCCTCTTGGGGGTCTATCTGCCCAGTCATAAGTTCCAAAAAGTTCTCCTGACCATTGTGAAGACTGATTGAGTAGATGATGCCATGTTATTTGACTATTATGCGTATCATCAAATTTCCCATCCCATATGTAATCCTTCAATTTATCATCTATAGAAATAAGATTCTTATCATAAGCAATACCTGCAACTGTAGAAAGATAACTTTTTGTAACACTAAATGTCATATCAACCCTTTTTGTATCTCCCCACTTTCCAATAATATATCCGTTTTTAATAATTAGACCATTAGAATCTCCTCTCTTTTTAGTTGGTCCTTTAATTTTATACCCTGGTTCACGTCCAAATGATTTAATAATTGATATTCTTAAATCTTTATCTACTGCATTTTCATTACTTATGGCAAATTCAATGGCTTTATCAAGTTTTTTAATGTCTATTCCTTGGGATTCTGGAGACTTTTCTTCCCATAATTTTCCAGGGAAATATAAATTTTGTCCTTTGGATGAAAAGGATATAAATATTATTATAAAAATGAATCTCATAATTTGAATCTAATAACTAATATGATTTTTTAAAAATAATTATATTGTATTTAATATCAACATGAAAAATACAATTACATCTTTAATTCTATTACTTTTCATATTTTCATGTAATCAACCTATTAATTATATTGATCTTGAAGAAAGAATACTTAAAATACTTAAAACTGAAAAAGGTGACTTTGCAATAGCGTTTAAGAATTTATCTGATGGTAAGTCTATCCTAATTAATGAGAATGAGGAGTTTCATGCTGCGAGCACGATGAAAACCCCCGTTATGATAGAGGTATTTAAAAAAGCACAAAAAGGAATAATTTCTTTAGATGATTCTATAAAAATAAAGAATGAATTTAAAAGCATTGCCGATGGGAGTACTTTCAAGCTTTCATCATTTGAGGATAGTGATAAAAAAAGTTATGATAAAATAGGTAGTTATCTGTCTCTCAGGGAGTTAGTATTTGATATGATTACTATAAGTAGCAATTTCGCNACAAATTTAGTGATAGATTATATAGGTTNANANGATATAAACAATACAATGAGAGATCTTGGAGCAAAAAATATTAATGTGCTTAGGGGNGTAGAAGANATAAANGCATTTNATCAGGGTATGAATAANACNACAACGGCNCTNGACTTACTAAAAATCTACGAAAANTTAGCAGTGGGTAATGTTATCAATTCAGAGATNTCAAAAGAAATGGTTGANATNNTNAAAAAGCAAAAATATGACGATATAATTCCAAAATATCTTCCNAAGTCNATTGAAGTTGCTCATAAAGACGGGTGGATTAANGGTGTAAGACACGACTCTGGTATAGTTTTTTTAGANGATAATACTNCNTATNTATTAGTGCTACTCTCAAAAAATTTAGAAGATGAAATTAAAGGAGCCGATCTACTTGCTAAAGTATCNTTAGAAATTTATAATAGCCTTNTATGATAAATTTTAAAANTCTAAATAATTGTGANAGAGCNNCACTTTCGGTGACAAGCTTACTAATNCTTTANTCTTCAATGAATACTGGATCACTAAATTTTGGAGAATACTCTTTTATTTTAGTTNTCATAATTCTTTTTGGGATNTATTTATTGACCTATAAAGTCATAAATTATATTTCATATAGCTCAACATATATAAGTTCAATTNNAGTAATAGTCTATTTAAAATCAACTATNTACTCATTTTTTCCATTCTATATTTTTGGGTCATATCTTCTTATNCTNTTCTTGACAATATTATCTNTTCTTNAAAAAAATATANTNAANNCTGTGATTTGTTCNGTNGNNCTTTCAATTTTATCTTTTATTCTTTTCTCAGAGAAACAATTAGAAGTNATTGACTCTGAAANTCTTTTTANTATTCCAGAAGGAAATAATAATTTCANATACCTNACNTATTCNCCAGGAGAAGATAATCACAGAGAAGAGTATAAGAATCCANATNTTATTTCNTATAAGTNTNGATGCNTCNAAAATNNTAGAATNTAAAATGGAATCANTCNAANATNNAATGGAGAGAAAGATACTGGGGNTTTNANAAAGAAAAATCTNCCTNTAAANGGAAGATTATGGATTCCAGAGGGTGANNAAAAGTTNCCTATAATATCNATAATTCATGGAAATCATTCNATGCAGGAGCATTCAGATNACGGNTATAACTACCTNGGAGAGTACTTGTCTGAGCACGGNTATATTTTTAACTCNCTTGATCAGAATTTNCTCAACGGCTCATGGACTGGNGACTTNAGAGGTAANGAGATGACGACAAGGGCATGGCATTTTCTTGAAAATCTAAATTACCTTAAAAAATTAAATAATGACTCCTCCTCCATTTTATACAACAAAATAGATTTTGATAATATTATTGTGATGGGCCATTCAAGAGGTGGAGAAGCAGTTAATATCGCATCAAAATTTAATGAGCTTAAAACATTTCCGGATAATGGTAATGTAGAATTAGACTATAACTTTAATATCAAAGGAATAGTTACTCTAGCTCCTACTGATTACAGATACTTCAGAAATTATGATCTTCAAAATATAAATTATCTGAGTATTCAGGGTAGTATGGATANTGATGAAGATAGTTTCTTTGGAATAAGACAAGCTAATAGACTAGAAAATAGTAATTCCTTCTCAGATTTTAATATATTGATTGAGGGAGCTAATCATTCGCAGTTTAATACGTCTTGGGGTAAGCACGATATTGGGTTTCCTGGAAAATTACTTGTAAATAATTCTAATATCTTACCAGGATGGCTTCAAAGAAAAATTTTAAAATATTATTTAATTGATTTTCTCAACTATACTTTAGAAGGTGATGAAGACGCACTTTATAATTTAAAAAAGTCTATTAAATATCCAATAGAAGAAGATTTATATAAAAAAATAATATCTAGATCAAATATTGGAGGTTCGAAGGTTTTACTTGATTTTGAAGGAGATGAGCTTTCTAAANGATATAATTCCAANCTAATCATAGAAAATACATCAAAATTTCAATTAGAACCTTTAAAATTTAGAGGAGGAAAATCTCAAGATAACTCTGCAATGAAAATAAATATATCAGATTCAAGCATCTTTAAAATTGAAATTTTAGAAGAACTTAGTGCTAATAATTTTCTTTCTTTTGACATATCAAATGAAAGAGACTCTGCATCACTTGAAATAAAATTTTTAAAAAATGATACTACTATCCACTCAGAAAAAATTGACTTAGATAATACTAAAATTGATTTAGATAATTACAAGTTAAATTATTTAACCGTAGAAAGGTTTAAGAAAAGAAATGATATAAATTTTTCAACTTATCATGTCAACATCAATAGTAAAGAAATTAATGGTATAGGGCTAATATTTAGCCAAGGCGAATATTATATTGATAACATAAAAATAAATGATTAAATACTTAATAATGGAATTTTAGTTACTCTAACCTTTTTTCCTAACTCACTATTATCTGTCCACGANATATATACATCATCATTAAATTTCTCAATTTGAGGAAATCCTGTTGATCTTTCCGTAGAAATTTCATCAACGACTTTAATAAGACCAATTTCCCCATTGGTTTTAATTTTTCTAATTAATAATTTACCTTTTCCATCAACAGTAGATAACCAACTTATAATTGCTTCAGTCTCAGAGATTAATTCTATATCTACCCTTCCCAACGGGGAATTATCTACTTCATCTATTAATATTTTATCACCGAAAGTTCTTCCATTATCAGTAGAGAATTTTAAATTGACCTTAGGTCTTCCGTTTGAGGCTGAAAACCATGATACTACAACATTATCTCCATAGGAATCAACATTTGGTCCATTAACTGGACAACCATTAATTTCCCATCCATCATTATGAATAGGATGTGGCTCAGTCCAATTTGAATCAATATACCTTGAATAGTAAATATCCCTTATTTCACCCTCAGATCTATNTCTGTACACGACTATTGGAATATCTCCTGAAATAGCCATTGAGGTTTGACAACACTCACAAACCATTTCATCGATAACATTTTGACTTACAATATTTCCATTAAAATCTAAAACAGCAGACCTAATAGTCATTGCCCCTTTAGCGTGCCCATGATCCCCTACGCCATAAGTATTTCTACCATCGAGCCAACTGACCATAAATCCATCTTTATATGGAATTGAGGAAACAAAACCATGCTCAGAAAATGTGTTNTCATCATGAATTTTATTCATATCCTTCCAAGTTTCTTTAGAATTAATATGATAGTTAACATCATAGGAAAATGTTTCTTCCGAACTTTTCTGTAGATGAAATGAAAATATAGAATTAGATAAATTATTATATGAAATTGATGGGAAATCAGCCCAATTAACAAACCAATCAGTACCCTTTGTTATTAATTTCTTATTGGACCATGAATCACCTTCCAACTTTGTTACATAAAGAAAATTTGAATCTAATACTTGCTCTGTCCATGATATAAATAAGTCTTTATCAGTTGAAAGTAAAAAAGATTCAGATGAATTTTCAGGAAACGGATTCAAAGAGGAAAAATTATCTCTTTCCATTTTACANGAAATAGAAAAGAAAATAACAAAAAATATTAAACTATTTTTCAAGAAAAACAATTAAAATAGATAATACCATAAAGGTAATAGCCGGAATTGATTTTGTTAATGGATCTTTGATTTTAGCATGCATTAATATTGCAAAAAACATTAAAATAGCAATNCCTGATGCAGAAAACCTNACTACTTCAGGAAACCATAACCCAGCAAGTAATCCAACAGAAAATGTAACTTTCAGTGTGCCTACTAGATACATTATCCATGAAGGAAGACCATAAGCAATAAATTCTTCTTTCATATTTTGAGCGCCACCACCTCTCCATCTNGATGGTTTATTAAAATTCATAATCCATACTCTTAATACAGAAAGAGCTATTACTATTTGAAAAATATATATTAATTGNTCATTAGTTATTAATTCCATATACTATAAAACTATTAATTTTTTTTTAATGATTCATTTTTTTTTACTAATTAAAAAAAATTTAATAAATTATCATCCCGTTTTTTCTAATTAAACCCTTGTAAACAATGAAAAAAATTATATTATTATCACTAATTACACTATTTGTTTTTGATGTTAATTCACAAAGAAGAAGAAATAATCAATCAGCAAATACTCAACAAAAAGAAAATAAATTATCACTTTCTGCATTAAAACTCAGAAACGTTGGACCTGCTTTTTTATCAGGTAGAATTGCAGATATAGCAATTCATCCAGAAAACAATAATGTTTGGTACGTCGCCACAGGATCAAGTGGTGTATGGAAAACCGAAAACTCAGGAACAACATATACTCCAATATTTGATAATGAGTCAACATATTCAACAGGATGTGTTACAATCGATCCAAATGACCCATCTGTAATATGGTTAGGAACTGGAGAGAATGTAGGTGGAAGACACGTGGCATATGGAGACGGTGTATTTAAAAGTGAAAATGGAGGAAGGTCATGGAAAAACATGGGACTTAGAAAATCAGAACATATTTCAAAAATAATAGTCCATCCTGATAATTCAGATGTTGTATGGGTAGCATCACAAGGTCCTCTATGGAGTTCTGGTGGAGAAAGAGGTCTATATAAAACTACTGATGGAGGGAAGAATTGGAAAAAAGTTTTAGGTGGTGGAGAATGGACTGGTGTTACGGATATTTTAATTGACCCAAGAAATCCAAACAGGTTATACGCTGCTACATGGCAAAGACATAGAACAGTTGCTGCTTTAATGGGTGGAGGTCCTGAATCNGGCTTACATAGGTCTGAGGATGGTGGAGAAACATGGACTAAACTAAAATCAGGTTTACCAGGATCTAATAAAGGTAAAATTGGTATAGCAATATCACCTCAAAAACCAGATGTTTTATATGCTGCTATAGAATTAGAAAGAACTAAAGGTGCTGTATACAAATCAATTGATAGAGGTTCATCTTGGAAAAAAATGTCAAATACAGTATCTGGAGCAACAGGACCTCATTACTATCAAGAGCTCTATGCAAGTCCTCATAAATTTGATAGATTATACTTAATGAATGTTAGAATTTTAACATCTGAAGATGGAGGAAAAACTTTTGTTCAATTAAGAGAGAGAGATAAACATTCGGATAACCACTCAATTGCATTTAGGGAAAATGATCCTAATTATTTATTGGTAGGAACAGATGCAGGAATCTATGAATCTTTTGATTTAGCTGAAACATGGAAATACCATAAAAATCTTCCAATTACTCAGTTTTATAAAGTTGCCGTAAACAATGCTTATCCATTTTATCATATTTTTGGTGGTACTCAGGATAATGGTTCAGCTGGTGGACCTTCTAGAACTGATGAAAGACAAGGAATTAGAAATGCTCACTGGTANAAAATTTTAGGAGCAGACGGACATCAAACTGCAACAGATCCGGTTTATAATGATATTGTTTATGGAGAATTTCAACAAGGAGTTCTACACAGGGTTGACTTAAAAACTGGCGAAGCAGTTTTAATACAACCTCAGCCTAGAGAGGGTGAAAAATATGAAAGATGGAATTGGGACTCCCCTATTCTAGTTAGTCCTCATAAACCTGAAAGACTATTCTTTGCTTCCCAAAGAGTTTGGAAATCAGAAAATAGAGGAGATAGCTGGGAACCAATTTCTGGTGATTTAACTAGAGACGAAGAAAGACTAGATCTTCCAATTATGGGAAGAAGACACGGATGGGATAATTCATGGGATGTTAAGGCTATGTCTAATTACAATACTATAACATCAATTTCTGAATCTCCAGTTAGAGAAGGAGTAATATATGCAGGTACTGATGATGGAATTATTCAGGTAACAACTAATGGAGGAGAATCATGGAAAAAGATCCCTGTAACAAAATTAGGACTTCCTTCAAGAACTTTTATAAATGATATAAAGGCTGATAATTTTGATGCAAATACTGTATATGTTTCTTTAGATAATCATAAGGAAGGTGATTTTAATCCTTATTTATATAAAAGTACNGACCTAGGAGAGACATGGACTTCAATTGCCGGTAACTTACCTAAAAGAAATCTAGTATGGAGNTTAGTTCAAGATCATGTTGCTAAAGAATTNATGTTCTGTGCAACNGAGACAGCTATTTATGTTACAATAAATGGTGGAAAGAGCTGGAATAAAGTTCCTGGAGCTCCTACAATATCTTTTAGAGATATTACAATACAGAAAAGAGAAAATGATCTTGTTGGAGCATCATTTGGTAGAGGGTTTTATGTTTTAGATGACTATTCTGCGCTAAGAGAAATGACCTCAGGTAATTTATCTAAAGAAGGAAAATTATTTAATACAAGAGATGCTTTATGGTATTTGCCAAAAAGTACTATTGGTAATACAGGTGGTGATTATTACTTCGCTCAAAACCCAGATTTTGGTGCAGTATTTACTTACCATCTTTCTCAGTCTTATCCTTCTATGAAATCTGATAGAAAGAAAAAAGAAAAGGAAATGATCAAAAAAGGACAGCAAATTCCAGGTATTGACTGGGATGCGGTTGAAAAAGAAGGCAGAGAAGAAACTACTAAAATTTATATAGTTGTTAAAGATGTTAATGGAAATATTATAAATAAAATTTCTGCTCCTAGATCTAAGGGTTTGAATAGAACAGCTTGGAACTTAAGACATTCAAGTGCAACAGCTATTAACCCAGATAGACTTCCTAGAAGTGGTGGAGGCGGAAGAGGCTGGTATAATTCAGGACAGCTTGCTTCTCCTGGTACATACACTGCAACTCTAGTTAAGGAAAGTGAAGGAGTCTCTGTAGATTTAGATGATCCTATTACCTTTAATGTTATTGACCTTGAGAGAGGAACATTACAAGGCATGAGTTATGAAGAATATAATAATCATGCTGAAAACTTAGTTTTAACTCAAAATAGACAGTCAGTATTTTCTGATAATCTAAGTGAAACTATGAATATGGTAAAAGCAATGAGAGTATCATTAAGTAGGTCTAATAGTGTTAATAATGAGTTGAGTAAAAGACTATTTGAAATTGANGAACAACTTAATCAANTATCTAAAAAAGTTTATGGAAATTCAGCTAAGTCTGAAGTNGGTGTCAAAAATGATCCAACAGTTAGTAGCTANATTGGAAATGCATATAGAGGATTAACTTCTACTTATGGTCCAACTGGACAACATAAGCAAAGTTTAAATATTGCCAATAGTATGCTTGATAAACTATACGTTGAACTTGATACTATATCGGGTAACTTACCTAATTTGAAAGTTGAACTTGATAAGATGAGTGCTCCATTGATAATTGGAGCAAACAATTAAGATATAATATCTAGTTGATTTGTAGATTTCCAGTTTCCTCTTGTAAAATCTGGAAATTTTTGAGGTGCTCCATCATTAAGTATAGACTCTGCACTTAATGGTGTGACAGCACTCCAAAAACAGCCTTCATATATATTTTGATCTANAGGAGTTCCTTTTTTTAGACATTCAATAATACGATATCTCATAATAAAATCCATACCACCGTGACCACCCATTCTCCTAGCTTCATCACCTATCCTTTTATACAGTGGATGATCATATTTTTCATATAATTTTTCTAAGTCCTTTCCTTGAGCCCAAGAATGATGATTTTTTGTTANTCCTTCAATCCCTCCATCTAAAGCAACTCTAGTTGGAAATCCAGCTAGAATACCTTTAGTTCCTTGTATTAAATTATGTCTTGAGTAAGGCCTTGGACTTGTTTCATCCCATTGTACCATTATTGTTCTTCCTAATGAGGTCTTAATAATTGAGGTATTAAGATCACCATTATTGTATTCAAGTTTATTCCACTTATGATCTGATGAATAATTTTTTTGAGCATATATTTTCCTACCTAATGCAGGTGTAGAGTATGAAACTAATGATTTAAAATTATCATCTCCTCTACCTAAGTTCATATACTGAGCAACAGGACCTAAACCATGAGTTGGATATAGGTTTCCTTTACTTTTTGCATAATGNTGTGTTCTCCAAGAGCCTGTTCCTCTTTCTTGTTCTTCCATCTGAAANCTTAGCTCATGAATATAAGCTGCCTCAGCATGAAGAAAATCACCTATATACCCTTTCCTACACATATTTAAAAACATAAGTTCATCACGTCCATAATTAACATTTTCCATCATCATACAGTGCTTCCTAGTTTTTTCTGATGTATCTATTATATCCCAAAGATCTTTCAAATTAGTAGCCATTGGAACCTCTACAAATGCATGGGATCCTAATTCCATAGTCTTTATTACCATAGGTGCATGGTTATCCCAATTTGTTGAAATAAAAACAGCGTCAGGCCTAGTATCTTTTATCATTTTTATCCAATCATTTTCACCACTATTATATAATCTTATATTCTTGTGCCTTTGATTATCTGCCTCTAGACATAATTTTTTTGATCTTTCAGTTAAATCTTCATATAAATCACATATACCAACTACCTCAGTACCTTCAATTGAAGCTAATTGCTTTGCATGACCAGTACCTCTTGCTCCAACTCCTATGAATGCAACCTTAACTTTATCAAGCTTTGGTGCAGAAAAATCTCCCATATACTGAGACATTTTATCTCTTTCTTTATATTGTGATGAAGATAAAGCAGATGCAGTTGCAATTGCAGCTCCAGAAAGAGATGTTTTTTTAATAAAATTTCTTCTATTTATTTTATTCATATTTTAAGGGTTTATTTTTCATCAATATAGCCCATTTCAAATCTTTTAATATCAGATTTTACATGTTCATTTTTAAAAATATCTTTAAATTTTTTTACTATCTCAGGGTTTTCAGATGATATATCATTTTGCTCTTTTATATCATCAGAGAGGTTATATAGTTCTATTTTCCTATTTCCTTTCTTAATATCTTTTAATATCCCTTTATAGTCTCCCATTCTAGCTGCTTGCTGTCCACCGTAAGAAGGAAATTCCCAATAAATATAATCTCTATCTAAAGACTTATCTTCATCAGTAAAAATATCAACTAAACTAACTCCATCTGTAGAGTATTTATACATATCATTAACTCCAGATAATTCACTTATAGTAGGAAAGATGTCATATGAAATAGATACATCATCTACAGTTCTAGAACTTTTAATTTTATCAGGCCAAGACACAATAAAAGGAACCCTTACACCTCCCTCGAAAGTATATCCTTTCATTCTCTTAGGATCATTTTGAAATATTCCAGTACTATTAAAATAATTAAAATCTACACCTCCAGCATATGTTGGGCCATTATCACTAGTTATTAATATGATAGTATTATCATAAATATTTAATTTTTTTAATTGTTCAACAATCTCACCAACTTGGATATCTATGTATTCAATCATTGCTGCATAAGTAGCTCTTGGATACCTAGTTGGAAAATAACCTTTATCACCTAAATAAGGTTCTTCGTCCCCAATTATTTGCCTGTACTTATCTACTAAATACTGTGGAGCCTGTAAAGGAGCATGAGGTATTGGGCTTGCATAATAAAGAAAGAATGGATTATTCTTATTATTTTCTATAAATTCTTGTGCTTTGATGTGCATATTATCTGGAGCATAATCATTTTGATTAAACACATTATAATTATTCTCATCATATGGATCCTCACCTGGCTGAAGTTTTAATCTAGGTGATATAACCTCATTATCTAACATATCTCTTTTATCATTTTCCCATAAATGAGGAGGGTATAGATTATGAGCCATCCTTTGACAATTATAACCATAGAAATAATCAAAGCCCATTTCTGTAGGAATTGATGAAGAATTTGGTGGACCTAAACCCCATTTTCCAACCATTCCATTACTATAACCAGCTCCCTTTAAAAGTTTAGGAAAAATTAATTCTGATTTACCTATAGGATACTGACCTTCTAAATTTGGGTCTTCAGACATCTTATGGTAATCCCAAACATCTCCCCTGCTTCCGTATTCATGATTACCTCTAATCTTAGTGTGTCCTCCATGAAGACCAGTAAGTAAAATACTTCTTGAAGGAGCGCACACCGGCGATCCAGAATAAAAATTTGTGAATTTTAGACCATTATCAGCGAGTTTATCAATATTTTTAGTTTCAATAATTTTTTGACCATATACACCCAATTCACCATAACCTAAGTCATCATAAAAAAATAAAATGATATTAGGTTTATCATTTTGAAAGGAACCACAAGAAGAGATTAATAAAAGAAGGAAAAAAATTGAACTCCTAGTCATGAGTTCAATTTAAAAAATTTTTTTTATAGATTTTTAAGCTCAGATGATAATCTTTGAAGACTTTCTTTAGCGTCACCAAAATACATTTTATTATTTTTCTTGAAAAATAATGGATTTTGAACACCTGCATACCCTGCAGACATACTTCTTTTTAGTACAACAGTTGATNTAGACTCCCATACTTTTAGAATAGGCATACCAAATAATGGACTAGAAGAATCATCAATAGCATCTGGATTAACAACATCATTTGCTCCTATTATAACAGCAACATCCGTAGATTTAAATTCTTCATTTGCTTGTTCTAATTCAATTAATTTAGAGTAATCAACATCNGCCTCAGCTAGTAAAACATTCATGTGACCTGGCATTCTTCCGGCAACAGGATGAATAGCATACTTAACTTCTACATCATTTGCCTCGAGTGTCTCTTGAATCTCCTTACATAATTTTTGTGCTTGAGCAACTGCTAACCCGTATCCTGGAATTACAATAACTTTATTAGAATAGAATAACTGAACAGCAAAATCAGAATCTGAAACTTCTTTAATTTCACCTTGTTCTTTACTTTCCTTTGAAGAGCTACTTGCAGAGAATCCTCCTATTATAACATTTAGTAATGATCTGTTCATAGCATTACACATTAAGATTGTTAATATAGTTCCTGCAGCACCAACTAAGATACCACCTAGTAACATTACAATATTACCAAAAATAATACCTGTTAAAGCAGCTGTTATACCTGTGAAAGAGTTTAATAGAGAGATTACGACTGGCATGTCAGCACCACCAATAGGTGCAACAAAAAACACTCCATAAATGAAAGAAAGAGCAATTATTAAGTACAAATAATATATTTCTGGATTAGAAATAAAAAAGTACGAAAAGCCAATTATCATCGTAAGAAAAACAATATTAACTATGTGTTGGAAAGGAAGGGTTAATTTTTCAGACCATCTGTATCCATCAAGTTTTGCAAAAGCAAGTAAACTACCAGTGAAAGCAACTGATCCAATAAACAAACTAGAAATAAGAACTATTACTACAATAATTTGGTATTCGTCTGGGAAACTAATCCATTTATTAATCTCAGCAAATGATAATAATACAGCACTGAGTCCTCCTAAACCATTAAAAATTGATACCATCTGAGGCATCGATGTCATTTTTATTTTTTTTGCAATTAAATATCCAATAATAGCTGAGAGAGATAAAGGACTAATAATCCAGATTAGGTTTGAATTGCTATTTTCAACAGGCATAATTACGGCAGAAAAAATTGCTATCAACATACCAATAGCTGCAAGCTTATTTCCTTTGCTAGCAGTAGCAGGATCACTCTGAAGTCTCAAACCCCAAACTAATAAAAAAGCAGATACTAGAAATAAAATTTTTTCCATTAACTCTTTTTCTTTTTATTAAACATCTCAAGCATTCTATTTGTAACAAAAAAACCTCCAAAAACATTAATTGAACCTACAAATAATGCAAAACTTGCAAGAATTAAAGTAATATAATTCTCTGATTCTGTGGTTCTTATTAGGATTATTGCTCCTAAAATAACAATTCCACTAATTGCATTAGCTCCAGACATAAGAGGAGTATGAAGAACAGAAGGAACCTTTGAAATAACCTCAAACCCTAATAGGATTGTAAAAAGTAGCAGATATATCAAAATCTCGTTTTCAACTAAAAAATTTAATATTTCGTTCATATTTAAATTTTACAACTTTTTAAAATATTATCATTCTCACTAATAAGTTCATTATCCTTTATAATATAGTTGATGAAATTAAATACATTATTCGAAAAAAGATTACTTGCGTCATGAGATAACTCAGAAGCTAAATAAGAATTACCTACAATTTTTATTCCATTATGATCAATTATTTTTGAGTCTTGAGTTAATTCACAATTACCTCCGGTTGAAGAAGCTAAATCTATAATTACTGATCCAGAATTCATCTTTTCAACTACATCTTTAGATATAAGAATTGGAGACTTCGATCCAAATACTTGGGCAGTTGTTATTACAACATCTGCTTGCATTAGTCTCTTGGAGACTTCTTCTTTCTGTCTTACTAAATACTCTTTTGATTGTTTTACAGCATANCCTCCAGCAGATTTATCTTCAACTGCACCTTCTACTTCTATAAATTTTGCACCTAAACTCAAAACCTCTTCTTTAGCAGCTTGGCGAGGGTCAGAAGCTTCAACAATAGCTCCAAGTCTTTTTGCTGTAGCAATAGCCTGAAGACCAGCAACTCCTGCACCTAAAACAACTACTTTTACTGGCTTTATACTACCAGCTGCAGTAATAGTCATAGGAAAAATCTTGGGTAATAGCTCTGCTGCCTTTATAATAGCTTTATATCCTGATAATCCAGCCATTGAAGATAATATGTCCATACTTTGAGCAATTGTGGTTCTCGGAATCATAGAAAGGTCATAAGCGGAAATATTATTTTTATCTATCTCCTCTTTTAATTTTTCTTTATTTGAATCAAGACTAAAATTTGAAATAAGAATTTTTCCTTCATAATCACTAAACGAGTTATAACTTGAAGAATTGACAGATATTAATACATCACAATTTTTTATCAATTCTTCTCTTGAAGCTATTTTAGCTTTTTTATAATCAGAATCTGAAAATCCTGAAAGATGACCAGCATTTTTTTCAACGGAAACCTTATGATTTAAGTTAATAAGTTTATCAAGAGTTGAAGGAGTTATTGATACTCTTGCTTCATTATCATTTATAAATCCAAAGTGCATAATTTTTGTACGTTTAGTTTGTTGATTTGTTATTCAACAGTGGTGAATTAAATAAGTGATAAGTAAAATATAAAAGAAATAAAACAGCAAATTCTAAATTAACTAAATAATAAGGCCATTCTCCAGAAACTAAAGGGTGATCAACGGCTGGAGGATCTTTTAAATACATATAATTTGCATCGATTAAAAAATCAATAGGCATAATAAAAACTAGTAGAATATTTAAAATTAAAAAAACTCTTAACCAGGAATATTTAGTTAATTTCATACCCATATAATAGTACATATACAAAGGAAGAATAATTATAGAGGTATGGCTATAAAAATATTCTAAATAAAAAAAATTAGTTCCTGTATAATTATCAATTAGAGGAGTTAATAAAGCATTTAATCCACCCAAAACTCCAGCATAAAATAAAAATTCAAACCAATATTGTTTCTTATCAATAAATAAAATAAAACACGTTATTACTGAAGAAAATCCACAAAGATGAAGAGGGAGTCTTTTATTTAAAGACCAAGTACCATCTATAATATGGTTTATGTGATAAATGATATATACTACTATAAAAACATATGTAAAATACTTTGCGAAAATTTCTACATTTTTTTTTGATAAGCTTTTACCTATCAATAGACAGGAAATTAAATATAAAATAGAGATTGAATTTGCAACAATCCAATCCTTTGACATAAAAGAAATAGCATAATTAACATCCATATTTATTTATCCTTAACAAAGTCTTTCATTATAAAAACATGTGGAAGAGTCAAACTAGAAATAATTATAAAAATGAATAATATTAAATTATCAGATGTCAATAAA